>CALATN010000205.1 GCA_937891895.1 uncultured Clostridia bacterium | reverse complement strand
CCCCTATACATAGTTATTCTTTCTATGTATATGCGGGAAATCAGGTAGCAATAACTATATCTGGCTAATGCAAAATTATATATGTTATATATAATAATCTGTGAATAAAACGTGCTGAGGAATATTTTTGAAGGACTATTATATTTTATTTATCTCATCAAGTATTCTGTGTGCGGCTTCATCCTTTGACATAAGCTCAAGTTGTACTTCGTTGTTGGCGGTAATTACAGTTATAACATTAGTATCTGTGCCGAAGCCTGCACCGTTTGTTTTTAAGCTGTTTGCACATATCATATCGCAGTGTTTGGATATAAGTTTTCGGCGCGAATTTTCAAGCATATTGTCAGTTTCCATTGAAAAGCCGCAGATAAGCTGTCCCTGTTTTTTATTCTCGCCAAGATGCTTAAGGATATCCTTTGTCCTTTTAAGTTCAATCTGCATATCTCCATCGGACTTTTTTATCTTACTGTCGAAAACGAAAACGGGAGTGTAATCTGCGACGGCTGCTGCTTTGATGATAATATCCTGTTCGGCTGAAATTTCCGTAACTGCATTGAACATTTCTTCTGCTGAAGTAACTTTTACAACATTTACAAATTCGGGCAATTCGCAGTCGGTATGTGCGGCAACAATCGTAACCTCTGCACCTCTGTGCATAGCAGCCTTTGCCATAGCTGCATCCATTTTTCCACTTGAATGATTTGTAATGAATCTTACAGGATCAATGGCTTCACGAGTAGCACCTGCTGTAACAAGCACTTTTTTGCCTGCCATATCCTTATCAAAGGCTATTTCCTTAAGGATATATTCAAACAGAAGCTTTTCTTCAGGCATACGTCCGTCGCCTGTATCACCGTTTGCAAGCATTCCTCTGTCAGGGGCAACTATTTCATAACCAAAGCGTCTGAGCTTTTCTATGTTATCCTGTACGATAGGATTGTGATACATATTGTGATTCATAGCGGGAGAAATGATTTTTTTACAGGGGCAAGCCATTACGGTTGTGGTAAGCATATCATCTGCAATGCCATTTGCAATCTTTCCGATGACATTTGCTGAAGCAGGCCGGGAATACATTGTCCTGCTTTATTGCGGGCTTTTCGTCAGCATTTCTTAACACAGTGCTTTTTATGACATCACTTGTTCTGCTTTTTGGAAATACTGATTACATAAAGGAACTTATGGACGGAAGAAATGTCATAGTGTTTATTTGCTCATTTGTAGGAATAAATGCTGTGTTTGAAATGATTGCATCAACTCTTGTATCTGGACTTGTCGGGGTGGCATTGTTCAAGTCAGGGCTTGTTCGTATAAACACTGAAAAAGTTGCCGCATAAATAAAAATTATAGAGCTGTTGTAGAACGTAACATTTTTTTACGTTCTACAACAGCTCTTTTGGTTATGGAAATTATGCAAATAAACTGAGAATCAACATATTCTTGAAAACACGTCATTCTTTTGCTTTTCTATTAGCTTTAGTTATCGTTCACCCATCTAAATTGACCATTGCAAAATAACAAAATTGTATTTTCTGATTTGTGACAATATGTATCTCACAAGAATCACTGTGCGTTCCTCAATGTCCTGAATGGATTTTTGGTTTCAAATGCGGTCTGCCCTAAAATTTACGGTTGTAAATTTCATGGTTATTCTTTCTATGTATATGCGGTGGAGAAAAGTTCAATTCAAAAATGGTTGTCTACATATTATTCGTTATGTAATTGGTCTGAAAAGTGCTAAAGCATGTTGCTATCTTCTTCATTGTTATGTATAGCGATGCTTTTGTTACAATTCTGTTCAGTGCAATCAGCGTCAATATCAGGGATGTAATAATCCAACAGAACAATATTACTTGTAATATTGTGATTTGTTTTCGTGCTATATTGAAAATCCTTCCAGTATGATAAATGCTACCTGAAACGTTTAAGTTAGTGTTATCATAATTTAATTAGTTTAATATGTAAATAGTTTATCATAATATTTGGTAAGTTTACGCAAATTAATATTAAGTTAAGTTTAATCGTGAATTTCGACAAAAACATATATTGGAAAATGCTGCGTATTGTGCAAAAAAGTAAAAATATACAAATTATTTTCACGGTGGTCGTTAAAGGATACAAAAATATTAAACAAACAAGAAAAAAGTTAAGCTAATATTGACATTAGAATTAAGTTGTGATAAATTAATATTAACGGCTTATATTAACTAAAATTAAGTTAAAATTAAGCTAAAAAACAAAGGAGTGTTGATAACCATGGTTTATTCCAATCTTCGTTTTAATTCAGTGACAAAAAGGGTTACCGCGGTAATTGTTGCAGTGCTTATTGTGATTTCTGCGCTTGCCGGAATTGATGTCAGTGCGGCTTCAGGCGGATTTTATGTAAGCGGTATATCAATTTACGATGCAAACGGAAATCCGTTTGTGATGCGAGGTGTTAATGTTCCTCACGCCTGGTATACTTCACAGACGGAAACCTCTCTCAAAGCTATTGCGGCAACGGGTGCAAACACTGTAAGAGTAGTTGTTTCAAACGGTGCACAGTGGAGCAAAACGAGCTATTCCGAACTCAAAAGCATTGTTGATATGTGCAAGAAGAACAAGCTTATTTGTGTTCTTGAGGTTCACGACGCAACAGGAAGCGACAGTGCTTCTGACCTTTACAAGGCTGCGGATTACTGGATTGAAATGAAGGATATACTTATCGGTAATGAAGCATATGTTATACTCAATATTGCTAACGAGTGGTACGGCTCCTGGGACGGCAGTGCATGGGCAGACGGAAACAAGAACGCTATCAAGTCAGTCAGAAATGCAGGAATTAAAAATATGATTATGATTGACAGTGCAGGCTGGGGGCAGTATCCCGACTCTATCAAGGATTTCGGAAAGTCTGTTTTCAATGCTGACTCTCTTGGTAATACTGTATTTTCTATCCATATGTACGAATACGCAGGCGGAAATGCTTCTACTGTAAGAACAAATATTGATAACGCACTCGGTATCGGCGTCCCTGTGGTAATCGGTGAGTTTGCTGCTGAACATACAGGCGGCGATGTTGATGAGGCAACAATCATGAGTTATTGCACATCAAAAAATGTCGGCTATCTTGGCTGGTCATGGAAGGGCAACAACTCCGACCTTGCTTCTCTTGATGTTGCAAAGTCATGGGACGGTTCAAGCCTTACAAGCTGGGGTAACACACTCATCAACGGCGCAAACGGAATTAAGAAAACATCAAAGATTTGCTCAGTATATTCAGGCGGAACATCGGGAAATACAGGAAATGATAGCAACGGTTCAACCGGTGGCAGCAACAGTGGTTCAACAGGAAGCAGTTCTTCCGACAACTATATTTCGCTTTTCTACGGCTCTGCAAAGGCTTCGGGCTGGAATCAGGCTGTGTCTGTTGCAACAAGCAAAAACGGCGGCAGCTTCAATGGTTCATCTGTTAAATCAGGCGGACATTTCTATGTAGAATATAAGGGTACAAAGGACAAGCTTGAACTTATCCTTCAAAGTTGGTCAGGCGCTGAAAGCTGGGCAAAGGTATCCATAAGCGAATCAGGTACAGTAAACGGCAATTATTATGCAAAGTTCTCTTATGACAACTGTGTTTCGGCAGCAGGTACAAAGGATTTTGCCAACAAGCTTGATATGATTCATATTGGCGCAGCAGGCTCATCTGTTGAGATTATTTCTGTGTGCTACGATTACGGCACAGGCAGTACTTCAAACAATAATTCATCCAATAACAACAATTCGGATAACAATACATCCGCTGACAATAACACTTCCGCAGATAAAGATAACGGAAGCAACAACAGCGGTGACTCGTACACATCACTTTTCTGGGGCGAAAATTCTGCGTCAAAGTGGGCACAGGCTGTTTCAGTATCAACAGCTAAAAATGGTGGCAGCTTCAACGGCTCTGAAGTAAAGTCAAATGGTTATTTTTATGTTGAATATGACGGCAGCAAGGATAAAATTGAACTTATCCTTCAAAGCTGGTCAGGTGCTGAAAGCTGGGCAAAGGTATCAATAAGCGAGTCAGGTACAGCAAACGGCCATTATTACGCAAAATTCTCTTACAACAACTGTGTTTCGGCAGCAGGCACAAAGGACTTTGTAAACAAGCTTGATACAGTTCACGTTGGCGCAACAGACAGCAATATTACAGTTTATTCAGTATGCTATTGTTATAATTAATTGAATAAAGTAAAATGTATAAAACCGCCGCAGCTTCAGTTACCGAAACTGCGGCGGTTAAACTATACCCAAATCCCTACAAAATAACAAAAAATGTATTTTCTAATTTGCGACAACCATATGCACTATGGACTTGAAGACACCGAAGTGTTATACAAATTTATTTGTATTGCTGCCGCACGAACAGTAGCCTTATTTTCCAGTATGTATCTCCCAAGAATCACAGCGCGTTCCTCAATGTCCTGAACAGGTTTTGGTTTCAAATATGGTCAACCCCTAAAATTTACGGAGTAAATTTCATAGTTATTCTTTCTATGTATATGCGGGAAATGGGGAGTTAATTCAAATAATAAATGTTTGTTGAGACGTGTAATTCAATCAGTTAATTTCATAAGAAAAATCAGTTACATTAATTGTGACGCTTGCGTTGTCGTCAGAGTCAAAATAAATAGTTGCCATATCGTTTTCAAGTGACATATCATACGGCCAGAAATAATCTGCAAAGCTGTCAACTTTAACAAGAGTATTGCCGCCGCGTGAGATTGCCATAAATGCAGGACCTGAATAACTTGATATGTAAAGTGTTCCGTCGTCACCGATACAGCTGATAGTTCCGCCAGCCTGATAATCATAATTCTGCCAGAGTATATCGCCTGTTATACTGTTAAGAGCAGTAATTGTGCCGCCCTCGTTGATGCAAACCATTCCTTCGGGGGCGTTGAGCATTTCGATACGGCAGCATTCAGCAACTTCCGTTTTGATTGTTTCGTAAGTCCAGCATATATTGTTGTTTGCACTTGCTGTAATAACCCCGTATTCTTCGTAAGTGGTTTCATCTGTACGATAATCAAAATCTATATTTATATCAGAAATGTCAATAGGTTCTTCAAGCACGGGAACAACATTGCTTTCAGTAACAATTTCAGTTATAACAGGTGCTTCTGCGGCAGGAACAGGTATACTTTCGATAATCGTTGTAACAGGTGCTTCAGAAACAATGACAGGTGTTGTTGTATCAGGTGCTGAAACAGATATGCTTCCTGAACAGCCTGTAAGTGTTGTTATGCCGATAATTGCTGCGATTGTGAGTGTAATTTTTGTGTTTTTCATGATTTTTCCTCCATTTTGCACCGTTACAGGTGCGTTGTTTTTATTCGGATTTTTCGTCCTCAATATACAAGACGGAGAAAAAAACATAACCTAACAAGTTTTTTGAAAAAATTCATCATATGATTCTGCAATAATTATATAGTATATGGAATGATCATATACTGATTTGCTTGAGAAAAAATTGAAAAATTTTAAAAAACATGTTATAATCAGTTCTGTTATTGCGTCATATAGGGCGAAGGCCTTTAAACAACAGGAGGATTAACGTGGAAGACAGACAGATTATAGAATTGTATAACCAGCGTAATGAAAGTGCTATAGAAAAGACAAATGAAAAGTATGGTTCGTATTGCTTTTCAATAGCACGCAATATTCTGCACAGCAATGAAGATTCGGAAGAATGTGTAAGTGATACATGGATAAAAACGTGGAATAGTATTCCGCCGACTATCCCTGCACGTCTGCGTATTTTTCTCGGAAAGATTACCAGAAACCTGTCCTTTGACAGATATCGTGCAAGTCACAGCGAAAAACGCGGCGGCGGTGAGATTAGTCTGGTGCTTGATGAACTGGCTGAGGTAGTTGCGGGAAGTCAGAATGTTTCTGACCGGTTTGAGCAAAAGGAGCTTGTAGGAGCGATAAATGAATTTCTACACGGACTTTCAGAACGTGACTGCAACATTTTTATCAGGAGATACTTTTATTCAGAGGATACGGCTTCTATTGCTGAAAGATATAAGCTAAAAGAAAGCAATATTCTTATGATTTTGTCGAGAACCCGTAAAAAGCTACAGACATATTTGAAAGAGGAGAAATACATCTGATGAAAAAGGAAGAACTTTTTGACGCAATAGGCTATATTGATGATGAACTGATTTTCAGAAGTGATACTGTGAAAAAGAGCAGTATAATTACGATGACAAGGGGAATTGCGGCAGCAGCGGCTTGTGTCGCACTTGTGATTGGTGCAGGTATTGCTATCAATCGTATTCCCGCAAATAAGGGAATAACCTCGGAAACACAGACAACTGTTCAGGATGGCGGAAATGGTCCGATCAAGTTTGACCCGTCAAATCCGATTTATGATGATAAGCCTGCAGAGCCTTCAAAGGATTATGGAATGTCACCTGAACTCAGTTGGGTGGATTTCAATGCAGGACCGATTATGCCTGTGACATTTGCAGAGGAAAACGGTAATGTTACAGCCGAAAGAAAGCTTGAATATGACTTTACAGACGTTACAAAGGAAAGCAAGGGTAAGGTGGATGTAAGTGACAGTTATACACTTACAAACAATTCCGACAGTGAGCAGACAGTGACAATGTATTACCCGTATATCAGTGATATATCAGGACTTTCGGAGGATATGCCTGCGGTGAAGATTAACGAGCAGACAAAGAAAGCGGTATTGTTGAATGGTGCATATTTCGGGAAGGACAGCAATGGTACACTGCGACTTTTTGAACCGACTGTATCCGCTGATGAGTATGGGTATATGCTTGAAGAGGTAAAGCCGCTTGATGTGAACTATACGCAGGAATTCCTTGATAAAAAGGTTATGGTGTACGAGTTCGGCAACTTTGAAACGGGAGTTTATCCGACTGAATCGGTATCGTTTGAAGTAAGCTTCAGGACGGATAATCCTGAGAATGTCTATACATCAGATGCCTTTTCAACTGATTATGACGGAGAATATCTGACAGTAAGTTTTATCGTTGACAGCGCTATGAACGGAAAACCTGCGGTATATTTTATTGATGATGCACCTGAGAAATATACAGTTCAGGGTTACAATTATATCGACACAACCTCAGAAAACAAATCCGATGAAATAAAAGCAGATGTCAATGAGTATGAAGCAACAGTAAAGGATATTATTGAACAGCATATCAGCGGAAAGAATGGCACTGACAGCCTTGACAAACTTTATTCTGAACGTGTAGCGCAGATGTTCAGTGATATGTATAAATGGAATACAGACGGTGTGTATACAGCAGAGGATGATATATTCTATGAAGCATCGGTTTCTGATATTGTTTACACGGTGTCTGAATGTGAGTCAGTTTATATTGTCTCTGAAACTATAACAATTTCTGCGGGAGAAAGTGTTTCCGTATGCTTTGATTATGTTAAGCAGGGAACATACTGCACCAATGAACCTCTAAAGGAATTCAGAGATAATTATTGTTACGATAATATGCCTTGCTTTGGTACAAATGTTGACTTTACAAGTCAAAGTGCTGCAATCTGTGAAGAAGGGAATATATCGATAGAATCGCAGAATTACGGCTTTGACATTAAAAATGGAGTAACAGAGGTTCAGCTTGAACTCGAGGCTGAAAGATATTATATGATTGTAAAGGTGCTTAAATAGGATTAAGAAAAGTAACCGCAGCAGTCACAAAAACTGCTGCGGTTAAACTATACCCTGATACCTACAAAATAACAAAAAATGTATTTTCTAATTTGCGACAACCATATTCACTTTGGACTTGGATAACCCAAAATATGATACAAATTTATTTGTATTGTAGCGTGCTCTTACTGTAGCCTTATTTTCTAGCATGTATCTTCCAAGTATCACAGCACGTTCCTCAATATCCTGAACGGGTTTTGCTTTCAAATACGATCAACCCCTAAAATTTACAAAGTAAATTTCATAGTTATTTTTTCTATGTATATGCGGGGAAAATGTGGTCAATGCGATAAATGCCACAAAACAATATTATTATCAGAACTGATAAAACACTAACCGCCGCAGTTGTCTGAAACTGCGACGGTTAAATTTGAAATTGCAAAATAATCAATTATAAACTTCTATGATTTTTCTTTTTATACCAGATCATTGCAATTATAATGACAGACAGAACACAGAAATACATAACAGAGATGGAATCCTTGTCATCAATGAATTTTTCAGCGATTTCGTCGCTTGATGCTGAAGAAACATCTTCGTATATTTCTTCATCTTCATTGTAGTCGTCATTGTCTGTTTCAGCTTCAGGGACAGATGGTGATACCGATGGAACAAATGGATCAGATGGAATAATTGGAGCAGACGGAATAGTTGGAGCAGACGGAATATCTGGTTTATTTCCATCAGAAGGAGTATTGTTCGTATAATCACTTGTATAAGAATCGCCGCATACCGTACATTCAAACAATGTATATCCCTGTTCGGTTGCAGTGGGTTTTACAACTGTTTTTCTGTAATCGTGTCCCGTTGTGGCAACTGTTTCGGTATATGAATCGTCACAATACATACAAATGTACTGATATATTCCGTCAGCATAACAGCTTTTTGGAATAACGGTTTTCTTTTCATACACATGGCTGCATTCTGACATATATCCTTCATCAGAAACATATGCAAAACCGCATACAGTGCATGTTCTTACAACTGTTCCGCTTCGTGTTCTGGTGTTGTCAACAAATCTGTGACCTGTTGCTGCGAGTGGTTCTTCGTAGCTGTAACCGCAGGAAATACATTCGTAGTTTATTATAGAATCTGTCGTACACGTACCCTTGCGGCTGATTCTGTTGGTGAAGTAATCATGAGGACAGTTATGTGTGTACATCGGCAGATATTCAAACTGCAGGCTTTCAATCCAGGTCTGGTCGCCGCCCCATATTCCGAAAATCCTTTCATTTCCGTTAAGTGGGAATGTGCCGAACCATACTTTTCTGGTTGTTGCCTTGAGAGAAGGGTCATTGCTATAATCTGTTCCGCCGTTTGTGAAGTCCATATTTCCGTAAATATCTACGGTGTCATAGCCCTCATTGTATTCAAGCGTAAAGTCAAGACCGAAAACAAGTGATTCAAACTGTGTTATATCTCTGTTGAACATAGGCGTTTCAGTATAGTCTCCGAACACGTCAAACTGATAACTGCCGTCAACAGGGCTGTATATTTTTGCAAACGGGTCATACATTTTCAGACTTGATCTTTGGGAAGTAGGTGCATTTGCACCTGTCTGGAAGTGAGCTTCTCCGAATTTACCAAGCTTTTCGGCATAATTCTTTTCTACTGTACATGGCGTTGCGGTTATACCTGCACCGCTTGAATATCCGATTGCTACGCCGTAATAGTAATTGCTGTCCTGTGAATGGATAAGCACAACCTGACGTTTACCTTGCCAAGCGTTTGAAAAACGGAAATTATAATAAAGACTTCCTGTTACACCGCTAAGGTTGTCGCCTGAAATTTCAGCATCATCAAATGCAATAGCAAATGTAGGACGATTGAGATTTCCAGTGCTGTTGGTTATATCGTCAAAATCGGAATAATCACGGGACTGGTCGGTGAAGAACGCTGTTTCTCCGCTTGGAGTTACAGCAATATCGTAATGGATAAGGCTACGCATAACTGCAAGAATATCTGTCTGTGTCATTAATTCGTCATTGACAAGTGCCTGCAGCTTTGCGTAATCAAATTCGACCTCGGCACCTTCAGAATCGGGGAGTACAGCCGTGTTGAATGAAGAACGGATATATGCTGCAATTGTTGTGTCATCAATGAAGCCTGCAAATGTTTTTTTCAGCAATTCAAGCTCAGCAGGGGATTTATCCCTGAAATCATAAAGTCTGTAATATGTTTTTTCAGTTGTACCTGTCCATTTGTTTGGAATATCAAAAATTTCGTCCTGAGGCGGTTGTGGGGTTGTAATCTGTATAAGCTGTTTTTCAGGCTCAGGAGGATAATCCACTACAATAAGTTCACCGTTCACATAGAAGCGTGTTCTTGGAATTGCCTCGCTGATAAGCTCATTTTTCGGGATAATAAAGGTTTCATCTTCGGGTGTTTCAGGGTCGTCCTTCTGGTCGATTTCATAGAAATTGAACAGGTCAATTACATTGTTACTGCAATTTTCAAATATGACATTGTCTGATTTTCCCCAAGGGATATAAGGCTGTGCAACCTTATAGTCGCCATAATACGCAGTAGTAACACCGTTACCGACAATACGCACATCGGAAATTGATTTTGCGGTATTTCCGTTTGCATCGCGGTAACTTATGGACGGACTGTCGAATTCAATGAAATGAGTCATTTCGTTCATAGTGCCGATATCCATGTTTCCTATAAGACGAAGACCGTCACTTACATGGAACATTACCATAGGCTTGTTTGTAAGTATGTCAGGCAGGTCAATAGGGAAGTTGGAGTTTACCATGTGGTTTGTGATATTGCCGTAACCTGCTCTTGTCATTGTGTTTCCGCAGAAAACGTCATTTTTGCCGAAACTGTAATTGTAGGTGTAGTCAATGAGGTTGCCGCGGTAAACGCTGTTGCCTGCGCCTGTAAGTGTTCTGCCGTTGGAGAACTGTCCGAATTCAAGCCAGCAGCCTCTCCAGGTTGAGTTGGCAAAATCAGAATCGGAAATGAAATAGCGATAGTTCTTGTCACCGGGGGAAATACCGTCTTCTGTTTCTACCCATGTGCTTCCCGTACCGTAGACATTCTTGACAAGGGTGTTGTTCGTTACTGTCTTGTAGAAAAAGCCATAGTCACAGTACTGAATCTGTCCGTCCTGAATAATCGTATTGTTGAGTTTACAGTTTGTGAAACAACCTATACCGCGCTGAATACTGCGTACATTGCAGTAGAAATTGTTTGTATTCACATTGAAGAATGCGCTCGTGTTGCAGTTCTGCAAATACAGGTCAGTACCGATGAAATAACCGTCGATAGGAGCGTTGTCATCTGCACTCATTGCAAATGCACCTGTGCCGTTCATATCAGCTGTTTTATGCGTTCTGATTGTTCCGTTGAACACAACCCTGTATGTTGCACCGCCTCGCAGGATAATAGGTTTGTCAGTGTAGAACGTACCGTCATCAATGTACAGAATAGCATTGTGTGTAGCAACATAGTCAAAAGCCTCCTGAAGCTTCTGGTAGGTACTCTGGCTGTTCCAGTTTATTCCGCCGAAATCTTCAACAAGATAAACTTTTTCATATACACCTGAATTAAGGTCGTTGTAATAACGATCTTCCATTCCTGTGTTACAGAGAGCCTGTTCGTCAGCACCGACAGGTCCGAGTGCGGCATAGCCCGCTGTAGGCGCTGACGGGCTGCTGAAGGCGGTCATATCGATATATCTGTTGTAATAAGGTGAAACATAAACATTGTCTATAATCCAGCTTACTGGCTCAGAACCTTCTACACCTACCCATCCCATCGCAGGAGTGCCATCGGCATTGTTCCAGCCTCTTTCTCCCCATTCAATAACAGTATTGTCGTGCCAGCCTTCAGAAAATGGTTTTCCGCCTTTCCAGTCGTCAATCATGAGGTCGGCCTTGACCCAATCATTGATTTTAAAAGCATTGTCTGCAAAGGTAATATTCATGGCACTTCTTCTTGCAGTGTAGCGTGATGTCCATTCCGAGTCAGTAAGACGAACAAGGATTGTCCAGTCAAGAGAATCACATTCAATTTTATTCTGGGTGAAGGAAATGCCGCTATGGAGTTCGATGAGCGAGATGTACTGACCGTGTGCATGGTTTGCGGAATCCAGCTTGTTGCCGGTAATGGTATCACGGATAATGTATCCCTTGCTGTGATAAATAAATTTTTTCTGTTGGTTATCCCATGTTCTGTCCCAGTAATCAAATGCAGGGATGCCCTGACTCTCGAAATAGGCGGCAATATCGTTGTAGGCACAATCCTTGAACAGGCATCCGCTTACAGATGATGATGAGGTAACAGTTGTGTCCATAACGAAGTTGTATACGTGTTCAAAAGTTAGATTTGAATATGAGGTGTGCGGACACCAGGCAGAAGCACCGCTTCGTGAAAAATAGTAATTTCCAATGTATGAGTTGGTGAACATGGTTGTACCCATACTGAATGTTACCTGAAAAACAGGAAGCTGACTCAAACCGTCTTCATCGGTATAATATCCACCGTAATAGTAGTTGTCGTAGAAGAATGCGTCATTTGTTTCAACACCGTTGTAAACAACTTTTGTAGGACCTACAGTACAGTTTATGACTCTTGTAAGCATATCAACGTATGACCACCGCATAAAAGAGTGGAAGCCTGCTGCACCAAGGTTGTGCAGACAGCCGTATTTGATTCGTACCCTGTAAAAAAGGCAGAAATCGTCGACAGCCTGGATACCGTCTGTGCAAAGGTTGTCAATAATATTTTCGGCAGAGTTTGTCGGAGTAAATGCATTATGGGTTCCTTCAACTGCAAAAGCGATATCATTTATGGACGAGAAATACCAGGAATATGTAGAGGATAAGTCACCGTTTGTAAAGAAACCGTTGACATCAACAGGGTTCCCGTCCTTATCCTGAAAATTAGGCTTGATAACAAAAGCTGTCTGTCCTGCAACAGCGTTGATTGAGGTGTAACCCCAGAGATAAATTGATTTTGTAAAGTAATATACGCCCGGATTTACAAACACGGTAGCATTGTCTCTTGAACGTGCGACTTCAAGGGCTTTGTTGAACATATCGGAGTAATCATAGTATGGGTCAGGAGATGAAGCATTGTAATCGGGAAAATAAAGCTGCCCGAACTCATCACGGAGATTGTGTATGTCATCGGGAAAGTAAACAACGTTATCGTTCTTGGTATAGTCGTTGTTTATGTCATTTTCGGGACGCATACCAACATCACCGATGTGACCGTACTGAATCATACCATCATTAGGGTCGTAATTGACAGCGAATGATGATTGAGGAGGAGTGATGTTTTCAGCAAATGCGTGTAAGGGAAGCATAGTGATGATAATTGCTGTCATAAGTAATGAACTCAGCAGTGACAGCACACGGTTTTGTCTTGTCATAATATATTTCCTTTCAGCTAATCAGCTTATATTTATTCATTGTAATTATATCCTGTGTCACACAGCCTTTCAATAGTTTCTGCATTATAGGTACATAGTATTGTCAAAATGTAATATCATAGGATATATGGATTTTATTGCGTATGAAATGCCTTGAAGCAAATCAGGAATTTTGTACGTAAAAAAAGACATTTTATACAGATTTGATGTTGACATTCAGATGCTTGTGATGTATAATTCAAGATGTAAAAACAAATTTTTGAAAGGCGGGCTTTTTGTGGAGCATAAAGGAAGAATATGCGTTATCATGGCGGATATGACAATGGATTACCGTGATGAATATGTAATCGGTGTTGAGAAGCAGGCAAACAAGCTTGGATATTCGGTTACGGTGTTTTCAATGCCCTTGCTTGATGAGATACATACAAAGAACGAGGAGTCTGTGTTTGAACTTGTGGATTTTGAACGGTACGACGGCGTGGTTTTCTTTGAGAAATCCTTTGCTGCACATAAATCCCTTGGAAAGAAAATTGAAAAAAACATTTTTGATAAGTGCAGCAAGCCTGTTGTTGTAATCGGAAAATCAGATGTGTTTGAAGAAATGTTCTTTGAAAACAACAGGAAAAGCTATGAAAAGCTTACAGACCATATAATTGAGAAGCATGGATGTGAAGTGCTTTATTTCCTTGGTGGACAGCAAGGGTATGAAACGCAGCGTGATGCAGGCTTTATTGATTCTTTAAAAAAACATGGTCTTGTCTGTACAGATGATAACCTGATATATGGTGGTTTCTGGCAGGAATGCAGCGAAAAGCTTGCCAGGGATATTGCGTATCACAACGTTGAAAAACCTGATGCGGTTATGTGTTACGACGATTCGATAGCTTTTTTTCTTATAAAGGCTTTTGCAAGATATGGTATACGTGTACCTGAGGATATAACTGTTGCAGGTTTTGGTGCACGTACAAATATGAATAACAATATAATTTCGATAACCACTTGTCCGTGTGATGCAGAATATCTCGGACGTAAGGCAGTATCAAGACTGTGTTCAATGATCAGCGGAGAGGATGAAATTGAAATAAGTCAGCCACGAAATGAATTCGTTACAGGAATGAGCTGTGGATGTGGCAGAAATAAGCCGCTTGATACAAGGCTGAGTCTTGAACTTCACGAAAAAAAACGTATTGAGGAAATATACTATAACAACAGTGAGCTTGAAGAAAAACTATTTGACTGTAAATCATATGAGGAACTTTTTTATGTGATTTCCAATACAATGTATATTGTTCCTGACAAATGTTTTGTGTCGGTGAATATCAGTCTTGAAAACGGAATGTCAAAGTGCATATATATGACTGACCGTATCAGAGACGGAAATTTTACCGACTTTGAAGAAAAAGCTCTTTGCCCGACGTTGCTGAAAAAGAATGAATACCCCAAAAATCTGCATGTAATACCGCTTTGCTTCAAGGAAATTTTTCTTGGTCATGCGGTAATCGGATATGATTCAGCAATGGTATACAATTATGTCGTGAAGAAATATTTCAGCAGGCTTGCAATAGCAATTTATCTGATAAAGTCACGAATGAATATCACCGTTGAGAATACGTCCTTGAAAAAAACTCAGTCAGATGCAGCTGAAACGATATTTGTGCTTAAGGATGGTGCGTTACATAAGACGATAGCCGATAATATCCTTATGTTCGAATCTGAAGGAAGAAAAACTATAGCTGTGCTTAAGGCAGGACGTTATGAAGTGCGAAAAACTCTAAGACAACTTGAAGAAATACTTGACAAGGATAAATTTATGCGTATTTCAAAATCAGCACTTATAAATCTGAACAAAGTCAGAAGTATCACACCCGATGAGGACAGAACACTTATAGCAGAACTATCCGGAAAAAAGACAGTCAGAGTTTCAAGAAAGAATGTTGCGGATTTCAAAAACAGAATTGGAGCAATGTGAAAAACCGCCGCAGTCACAAAAAACTGCGGCGGTTAAACTATATCCATAAACCTACAAAATAACAAAAAATGTATTTTCTAATTTGCGACAACCATATGCACTGTGGACTTGGAGACCCCAAAGTGTTTAGCTGCCGCACGAACAGTAGCCTTATTCTCCAGTATGTATCTCCCAAGAATTACAGCACGTTCCTCAATGTCCTGAACGGGTTTTGCTTTCAAATACGGTCACCCCTATACATAGTTATTCTTTACATATATATGTAGGAATTAGCAAGCAAATGATAAAACAGTACATATGGCTTTGATAAATAAAATATACTGAAAAAATTATCTCTGTAAGCTTTTCAGAATAGAACCTAATCAGTTTTATTATTTTTCAGATATAAGAAATGTTTTGTAGCAGTTCGGATTCAGCAGCATATTATTTATTGGTGCTTCTTCATTAAGCACTCTATTCCTATATCAGAGGATTATCAATGAATAAACAAAATAATAACAACTATGGTTGTAATGATAATTGGGCAAATGCTTATTACTATGGTAATGATTATAGCCACTGCTGTATGAATTGTCATCCCGGTCCAAGAGGTCCTCAGGGATATCCTGGTCCGCAGGGGCCAATTGGTGAAACGGGTCCTGCAGGCGGTGTACTGAATTACGCTGATTTTTACGCAATAATGCCGCCTGACAATGCTGCAACGGTTGATCCTGGAACTGATGTAAGCTTTCCTCAGGACGGTCCTAACAGTAGTTCGGATATTGCGAGAACAGGTCCTGATTCATTTAATCTGGCACAAATCGGAACCTATCAGATTCTTTTCCAGGTAAGCGTTACCGAAGCAGGTCGGCTTATTCTGACATTGAACGGCGAGGACCTTGATTACACTGTAGCAGGCCGTGCAACGGGAACATCACAGATAGTCGGAATGGCTATTGTTGCAACAACAACTGTGAACTCTGTGCTTACTGTGAGAAATCCAGCAGGTAATGCAGCGGCGCTTACCATTACTCCTCTTGCAGGAGGAACACGTCCCGTTTCTGCACATCTTGTTATCACACAAATTCAGTAACATTATATTCGGCTTTTAATTATTGACAAACGTATAATCAGGAGGGTACATTTCGGTAATAAGCTGAAATGTACCCTTATTTATGTAAGGAGAGTGCAGCTATGATAAAGGGAATAGATGTATCAAGGCATCAAGGAAAATTTGATTGGAAAAAGGTAAAGGATGATGACATAGAATTTGCAATACTGCGTGCAGGATACGGTCGGGAAGCTTCACAGAAGGATTCGCAGTTTGAGTTGAATTATGCAGGCTGCAAGGCAAATAATATTCATACAGGAGCTTATTGGTACAGCTATGCAATGAGTCCTGAGGAAGCAGTTAAGGAGGCAGAAGCCTGCATTAGTATTATTGATGGTAAGAAATTTGAATATCCCATATATTTTGATATTGAAGATAAGACGCAGCTTGCGTTATCCGAAAGAGTAATGAAAAAAATAGCTGCCGCTTTTTGTGGTGCACTTGAAGCAGCAGGTTACTGGGTTGGTATATACAGCCACAAAGCCTTTCTGGAAGTAAATTTTACTCCTGATTTTCTTGCACGTTATGCAATTTGGGTTGCTCATACAGGCGTAGAGAAAACAAATTTCAGGCATAAATTCGGTATCTGGCAATACAGTCACAAGGGTAAAGTGAACGGGATAAACACTGATGTTGATATGAATTATTGTTACACTGAATACCCGAAAATAATGGAGGCGGTGGGACCCAATGGCTTTTCGGATAAAATTGAAATTGTTTATACAGAGTATCTTGTTCTGAAAAACGACTCGTTGTGGAATATTGCGAAGAAATATCTTTAAGGTATACTGAAATAAAGGAACTCAATCAGCTTGAATCCGATACGATTTATGCAGGTCAGGTTTTGAAAATTCCTGTGTAAAAATAAATTTCATAGTTGTTCTTTCTTTGTATATGCTTGTGTAGAAAGATCAATTCAGATATATAGTAATTTATATACTTGTATTATAAACTGAAAAGAGGAATCGGATTTTTCCAATTCCTCTTTTGGTTGATAAATGTATTATTGGTCAAGAACAAAATCAGCCTCATAAGCTGCAACAAGCTTTTCAGGCCAGTCAGAAACAGGTTCAAGTCTGCCTGTGAAGAAGCGGAGAGTATTTGGCTCGTGAACAAATCTAAGACCGCCGATAAGGTGTCTGTGGTCATAGAGCCACTTTACACGGTCGATAACGTACTCTGCTGTGAAAGAGTAAATACTCGTCTTGGGAAAGCAAGACGTACCATTTCAACAGATGCGATACTCTCGCTTCCGTCAGGGTTACGCTCTTCGGAAAGCGTACCACGCTCCATACCTCTGATACCGCCGCAAAGGTAGAGTGCTGCTACAAGTGAGCCGGCAGGGTATTCCTCGGAAGGAATATGGCTTACTACTTCTCTTGCGTTGATATGTGCACCAAGACCGCCTGCTGGTGTAATCATTGGTACGCCATAATCGTCAAGAACATCAACACAGTGCTTGATAAACTGTGGTCCCTGTGAAATAACATCGAAATCCATTGTTTCTTCGAAGCCTACAATCATAGCTTCCATTTCCTTTACAGACATACCGCCGTATGTAAGGAAGCCCTCATACATTGTAATGTAGTCCTCCATAGCGTGGAAAAGCTTTTCGTCACGGACAAGAATTCCGCCGCCTCTGGAGAAGCCGAACTTTCTTGCTGAGAAGTAGATGATATCGTAAAGGTCAGCAATCATTCTTGTGATTTCACGGATTGACTTGTCCTTCATAGATTCTTCTCTTACCTTGATGAAGTAGAGGTTATCCTGAAGGAGTGAAGCGTCAAGAATTGTAACAATACCGTAGGACTTTGCAAGCTCAGTAACAGCCTTCATATTTTCGTAGGAAATAGGCTGACCGCCGATAAGGTTTGTACCTGCTTCAATTCTGAGGTAAGCGATATTTTCAGCGCCTTCCTTTTCAATGCAAGCCTTGACCTTGTCAAGGTCAATATCACCCTTGAACGGAAGTGTGCTCTTTTCGATAAGTCCCTCGTCCTTTACAAGTTCTTCAACGTGACCGCCGAGAGTTATAACGTGAGCCTTGGAAGTTGTGAAGTGATAGTTCATTATTACACAATTGCCAGGCTTAACGAAATGACGTGCGATAATATGCCCGCAGGCACGTCCCTGATGAGCGGGGAAAATACTCTTGTGCTTGTTATTTCAATGGTTATCGGAGCAATAATCGGAACAGCCCTTGACCTTGATAGTCGCCTTGAAAAGCTTGGCAAAAAAATTGAAGTTAATTTCAAAGGAAATGAGGATACAAGAATTGCTGAAGGTTTTGTAAGTGCAACACTTCTTTTTTGTGTGGGTGCAATGGCAATTGTTGGTGCGCTTCAATCAGGTCTGACAGGTAACCACGAAACCCAGTATACAAAGGCAATCCTTGACCTGATTTCAGCGGCAATTCTTGCTTCTACACTTGGCTGGGGAGTAATGCTTGCGGCGGTGTCAGTGTTTGTACTGCAAGGCTCGGTGTTAATTCTTGCACTTGCACTTAATATGCTTGGAATAACAAAAATCAAGCTTATGAATTTACTGCCTGCTATGTTTGTACCGATTGTGCTGTGTATGTTTATATAGTGATTTTGACTAATAAAACTATCTCAAATCAAGCATTTTGTGCGTTTTTGGCATTGTACCCAATTTAATAGTTACAACACGAAATCCATAAGAGTACATTGCGTAAATGTATCAATAATATTGTATAAATAAGGTATTGCTGCATAATACAGCAATACCTTTTTCTATATTCCATCGAACGAAGATTTTAACTGAGTGCTTCAATCGGTGCATTAGCATCAGCGAGCTGAGTATCAATTACACCGCTTACAGAATAACAGGCGTTGCACTTTAGAGGGTTAACGTGGAATACAGATTATGAAAGTTATTTTGAATCGAAGAAGTAATGTTGTTTGTTAAAATTTGATATATCATAATCATATTTTTTGTACAGAATTAGCCTTGCAATCGAGAACCTACAATTGTATAATATAATCAAAACATACAATTGTAGGTTTAATGAAGGAGCTGGTTTAAATGAAAAGATTACCCGATACTGAATTTGAAGTTATGCAAGGTGTGTGGAGAAGCGAAATTCCTGTTTCAACGGCTGAGCTTAAGGCTTACCTTGAAAAAGAACGGGAGTGGAATATGTCCGCTTTGCAGACAATTCTCTCACGTCTTGAGGAAAAGGGCTTTGTCAGAAGCGAGAAAAACGGGCGGAACAGATTCTACACCCCGCTTATTGAGGAAAAGGACTACCTTGCTGACGAGGGTAAATCCTTTCTCAAAAGGCTTGGCGCAACAAAGCTGTCTGGACTTGTAGCGGCAATGTATGACGGAAAGGGGATTTCTGACGAGGAATTGGAAGAGCTTCAGCAGTTCATTGACAGCCACAGAAAGGGAGAGTGAGCTTATGAAGGAAATTGCTTACACCTATTTTGAATATGGCTTCGGAGCGTATCTTACAAACTTAACAGCCTGCATAATCATAACTGCGGCGGTAATGGCATTGTTCCGAAAGACGTTGAAAAGCAAGTTCAGAAACAGCTGGACTTACGCAATATGGATAATTGCACCGCTTTGTTTCTTGCTGCCGTTCAAGTTCGAAACACCAATTACGCGGATACCGCTTCCGCTGCTGAATTTTGCGCTGTATATCAAATCTCCCGAGCCTGAGCTTGCAGAGGGAATAACCGAAATACAGCGTTACAATACAGGTGCAGCAGCTGACGGACTTCTTCTGTACAGCGTGCTGAAATGGGTATGGCTTGGTGTGTTTGCGTTACTGCTTATCGTTGAGTTGGTGCGGTATGTAAAGCTTGCAAAGGACATCAGAAAAAACGGTACGGAGTGTTCATCGCAGGAGTACAAGGCAATCCTCGGCGAAATCTGTGCCGAGCTGAAAATCAAAGTGCCGAAGCTTGTGATTTTCGGCAACTCGGATACACCCTTTGCAATGGGTATTTTCAAGCCGAGAATAATCCTTCCCTCCGAAAAATACTCGGCAGAGGAAATAGGCTTTATTCTCCGTCACGAAGCCGTGCATATAAAGCGTCACGATATTTTTGTCAAGCTTGTGCTTACCGTGTTCAGATGTATGAACTGGTTCAATCCTTTTGTGTACATAATCTGCAAGCAGGCTTTCGAGGATATGGAGGTAACCTGCGACGAAAAGGCTTCAATGGGCTTTACTGACGAGCAGAGAAGCAGATATTCCTCGGCAATCCTTAAAGGCGTATCACGGAAAAAGTACACAGCGGTAACAACCTATTTAAGTTCCGATGCAAAATCCCTTAAAAACAGAATTTCCGCAGTTATGACGGTTAAAAAGCTGGGCGGAGCAATTCCGTTTGTAATTGTCTTTACCCTGATATGCTTTTTATCAGCAACGGTTTACGCGTCACCTGATGAACCAAATACATGGTATGTTTATACATCACCGTATACTCTCGAAGCTGACCCGTATGTTACAACAGAGGAATGGAAAACCTGTACTGCCTACACAGCTGAAGATGCGGCAGGAATAATTTTTGAGCAATATATGGATATGTATATGGGCGAGGACGTACCTGAATATTACAGGATTGAGGAGTATTACATCAACGAGATTGATGAAATAGATACGGGTTTTCTTGCTCAGAAGGGATTTCTGAATAAGCAAAAATTTGTAGAGGTGAACTATAATGTCAAGCTTGCTAATGAGTGCGGAAATACCGTGCATTATAATAAAATGGGTATGCAGCCCTTTGTAAACGGATATTCCACATATAATGACATCAGCTTTGAGCTTGAAAGAAAAGGTGATAAGTGGACGCTTGTAAATTACGGCACAGCAGGTGCATTGGTATTTGGTCCGTATCATTATGAGAATGAGCTTACGGGAAGAAATAATACCCTTGATACCGTGCAGTTTATGACAGAATGCGGCTTGCTTGATTACAGCTGGGATACCAAGGATAATTTTCCGAATGCAGATGAATATATTATGTTCAAATATCTTCGTAATCAGGCTTATTCACCTGATGAGGATATTATAGTTTCTCCGATACATGATAGGTTTTTTAATGCAAGCTTAGAGGACGAAGCGTTTATTTCAGCAGTAAACAACAGCAGTTATCTTGACGAAAACAACAAAGTCATCAACGTTGACAAATTCAGTTTCAATGATGCACAGGCTGTATACTGCGGATATGACCTTGACATTGTAAGCGACGAAATGAAAATATATTTCAACGTGGAGGATGAAAATCCCCACGGTGTAATTCTTGTTTTTGAACGTGTGATGCATGATAACGGTGAATTTACCGTTAGTCCTGTGCTTACCTCTGTAATTGCTACAGATACGCTGTACACCCCATACGAATTTGCGGACAGCTTCCTTACAGCCGAGCTGCCCGAAGGTCTTACCGAGCATAAAACCGTGAACAGCGCAAAGGCAATACTTGAGTATATGAAAACTCCACGTGACGGAATTGATTTTACGGTTATTGACTACAAGGATATTACCGAAACCAATGACGGAATTTTTGCTGACGTCAAGTTCAAGGGACGTCTTGAAGGCATTTACTCTGCGGATATCCTCAATGCTGCAACAAACTATGAAAAGCAGGATAAGAACGGTCTGTACGGTTATGACGCAAACGGAGATGTTCCACTCGAGGCTTATGACGGATATATGACCGTCTGCATTTTAAAATAATTTTTGTAAAAGCTCTTGACAAGTCTGGTCTATTGTGATAGACTAAGTTAAAACAATAAGTCTATAACAGTAGACCAACAGGAGTGATTGCAATGAGTATCTCAAACAGCGAACAGAATTTAATGGAAATTATATGGGACAACGAGCCTGTAAAGTCGGGCAATCTTGTGACGATTGCATTTGAAAAGCTGGGCTGGAAAAAGTCCACGGTATATACGGTCGTGAAGAAGCTGACCGATAAGGGTATAATCAAAAGCGAAAACGCTGTAATAACCTCTCTCCGCCAGCGTGATGACGTGCTTGGGGAAAAGTCGGAAAACCTTATCAATGCGGGTTACGGCGGCTCTCTGCCAATGTTCCTGACGGCATTTCTGAGCCGTGAAAAGCTGAGCAAAAAGGAAGCGGAAGAGCTGAAAAAGCTTATCGACGATTATACCGAGGAGTGATTTTATGACCGAGCTTTTCAAAGTCGTGCTGGAAATGAGCGTTACGGGAGCAATAATCATTGCCGCAGTAATGCTCATAAGGCTTTGTATGAAAAGGCTGCCAAGACGGTATGCGTATTTCCTTTGGATAATCCCTGCAATACGTCTGCTTTGTCCGTTGACAGTTTCCTCGGAGGCAAGCCTGTTCAATCTGTTTCCGACACAATCGGTTCAGGTTGAATATGAAGAGCAGGTTGTCACGGAGCAGGCAGTTGAACTGCCCGAAACGGTAATTCCGCAGGAAACAACGCCTATAGTAACGGTGCATTACCCCGAACAGCCTGCACAACCGTCACAGCCGCAGGATATTGTCAATGAAAAACAGCCGACAGAAGAAGCTGTTCCAAGAAAAGTATCTGCAATTTCTGTTGTCAGCGTTGTATGGCTTGCGGGTGCGGCGGCAATGCTTGTGTATGTGGCAAGCTCATATATCCGTACATACCGAAGAATAAGAAGTGCGACGCTGTTGCAGAATAATATCTTTATCAGCCACAGCATTGACACACCTTTCGTTTTCGGACTTATCAAGCCGAAAATCTATATTCCCGACGGCATTTCGGGTACGGATTTGCAGTATATTCTTGCCCACGAAAATGCCCACATAAAGCGTCTTGACCACGCTGCAAAATTGCTTGCTATGGTTATTCTTTCCGTGCATTGGTTCAACCCGTTGGTATGGCTTGGCTTCAAGCTTATGACGGACGATATGGAGCTTTCCTGCGACGAAAAGGCACTGGGCAGCTATGACGTGGAAGACCGCAAGGCTTACGCAACAACGCTGTTAAATATGTCTGTCCGTCAGAACAGCCTTAACCTCGGCGGTATGCTTTCATTCGGCGAAAGCGGAATAAAGACACGAATCAAGGGCGTCCTTGCAATGAAAAAGCCGAAGGCTATTGCTTGTGTGCTGGCGGTTGCGGTAATAATTGCGGCGGCGGTCTGCTTGCTGACAAGTGCGGAGAAGCTTCTTGTTGAGGACAGCGAGCGAGGTATGATTCAAATTCAACCGATTTGGCTGAACGAAAAACATATGGACAGAATAGAATTTGACAGTAGTGAACTTGCGGTGCTGTTAAACAGCTTTGATGTGAAGAAAGTTGACCGTGATGAAATCTTTCGAACCAATCAAACTATAAAGTCGTATGAAGTTGTACTTTATAAAAAGGACAACCTTGGATATGACCAGATACATTTTCTTTCCCCTGCCTGCGAGGATGAATACGTTGCCAGCGGCAATAAAAGCATATTCAAATATATCCGTCTTACAAAATTGAGGGTAAAAAACAACGAGCCCCATGCGGAAAATGAGGTAATTTACCAGCTTACCGACAGCGATTATGATAAGCTTTGCAAGGCAATTGTTCCGAAGTTTGAAGCTTTCCCCGAGGGCTGTTATGTGAGTGATGTTGACCCGGACTGGAAGGTATATGTTGAGTATGAAAACGGCGAGCCGTGGTTTGACATTCAGCATTACAACAAATCAATGATGAAGGTTTTCCCCGACCATACGGACACCTACGGACTTGTAAAAAAGGAAACCCGAACAGATATGACCCTTCGCTATTTCGGCAATGGCGTGCTCAATATTGAGCCGACACGCACGAACTTTGGCTTTATGGGAGATTTCATTTGGAAGGGCAAGGCTGAGGATATAACCGAGGACGACTACATTCTTCAGGCAAACACCAATA
The DNA here is from genome assembly GCA_937891895.1 of uncultured Clostridia bacterium. Taxonomy (GTDB): domain Bacteria; phylum Bacillota; class Clostridia; order Oscillospirales; family Ruminococcaceae; genus RGIG8773. Next base: position 7,438 of record CALATN010000205.1, on the reverse strand, counting down.
CAAACACGAATCTTGGCAGCTTTGTAATTGAAAAGACAGCTGTCGGCTATGAAGCACATTCGCCCCTTACCGATATCTATATCAAATTCACTGAGGATGACCATTCACAGCTTTTCCTTTGCAGGAAAAATGAAAGCGGGGGTACTGACGAGTATATCTATGATTACCTTGGCGGATTTTATCCATACAATACATCAATTGAGCTTTATGATGTAACAGGTGACGGCACTGACGACTTGATTTTGACAACTCATTATACAGGTACAGGTGTTGCTGACAACGGAATAATTTTTGTTGACGGAAAGAGTATGGAGGAAATTCCAGTTTACAGAATAGGCGCGGAAAAGATGATTGCTGAAATGTCCGGGGAGCTTCTTGAGGGCGAAAAGTTTGAAGTGCCTGTGTTGCTCATTACGGCAAATATGCCCGAAATGGATTATGAGTATATCTATCCGTATTTTCCCGACAGAAGTGTACGTCGTAAAAGCGGTATACGTTATAGCTTTGATGACGGTAAGCTTACGGGTGTGGCAACATTTTTGTTTATCAGAAATGACAAGGAGTATTCCGAAACTCACAAAGCAGGCATTGAATTTGAATACGTTGACGGTGTGTTTATGCCTGTTTCTGCGGTTAAACTGGATGATACAGCCGAGATTACAGAGTCCCCATTTGAAGCTGTTATAAATTACTATAAAGAACAGGTAATAGAAGTGGCTGAAAAAGATATAAAAATCGGTCAGAATTCCTCATCAATTACCTGGCAGTACAAATCTTCTCCGCTGTCTGAGAAATTCGGCATAGCAGAGGAGAGCGAAATAATTGAAGCAATAGTCGATTACACAGCAAATGGTGTATCGCAGAGTGTTGTTGCTGTAATAGAGTCAAATCAGCAGTTCGGTTTCCGTGTTGTTGATACGTTCCCTTATGAGCCTATGAGTTTATACGGAACAATACTTGAAGTGACCGAAACGGACATTGACGGCTCAAAGCAGTTTTATATCGTACAGCCTGCAGATACTTCCGACGAGGTAAGGGTTTACAGCTTTGCTATGTACGGCGATTATATTACAGGTGATGCGGCAAACACATTCAAGGTCGGCGATAAGGTTGAGATTAAGTACAACGGTACTCTCAAATACGGCAGAGAGGGTAATAACCAGGTTTTCAGTATGATGGCAGTTGAAAGCAGACCTGAAAGCGAGCTTGCAATATGCACGAATTATCTCAATGACTATTGGAATTATCTTTTCAAGACAGGTGAATTTGCGCCCGAAGACTATATTATCAATCCTGATATGCTTGCTCTTGCAAATCGCAGAAAAGAGCAGTATGCTGACTCTATCGGCCCTAACGTTGTAAAAGCTGAAATTATAATAGACGAAAGCACGGTAAAAAGCGGAATAAAAGCTTTTGACAGACCTTGGTTTTGTTTTGTCTATGATGTAAATGTAATTCTTAACGACGGAACATCTGCGACAGGAGATGGCTTTTATCAAGGCTACACCGCATACTTTGAGTTTGACAGCGACGGCAGGATTTTCCGTGAGTATAAACTGCACGGCTCAGAAAAAGAAGCGCTGGGACTTGATGACAACTATACTCTGCCCCTCGGAAACACAGATATCCATGCGGTAATTGACAGTATAACTGAAGAGCTTGCCCCTGAAAAAATCAATCCCAAGCCGTATACCATAACCTCGCAGGTTTATAAGGCTGAGGAGCACGGCTATTCTCCGGATAATGACAACAATACACAGCTTGAGATAAGCTTTGAGCTTCCTGAAAACTGGGATTTCGGCGGATGTACAGCCGACCTAAACGGAAGCAAGATATTTGAAATAGGTGTGCCGTATCCCGAAAGTCAGGGTATAAATTATGACAACTTCAAAACAGACGAGGTAGTCGGCAGAGAAATCACCGTCTACGGCGAAAAAATCGGCACGGACAGCGACCCGTTTGAGTATTACATAAACACATCCTCTCCCGATTATTATTCCGACGACGGAACATACGATATGTACGGCTTTGTTGTAAACAGCGGGGGATACAATCTGTATATGCATTTTGTAGCTGATGCAGGAGTTGAATATGCGGTGTTCGAGCAGGTGCTTCGGTCGGTGGCTATCAGGGAGCTTCCGCCTGCTGTTGAGAGTAACCCTGTTGCTGACCCAGACTATATCCCCGATGCAGATGAGGTTTTCCATACCGCTGTAAATCCCGCGGGCACAGCTTATAACATTCAGTTTGAAAAGCTTGCGGGAACAGAGGATGCCAAGGATTTAAATAAGTACAAGGACGAAATTCTTACCTGTATAAATAAAAGCATAAGTGCTGTAAGCGATGATAATATCAGACCGATGAGAAGCTCTGATATTGATTTCAATAACGAGGAGCTTGTTCAGGGTGTGAAGGTACACGGTTTTTACGCGGATTACAGTCCTGACGCTGAATATGATAAGGTAATGAGTAATCTTGAGTCGGAAAAAGTTTATTGGAAAATTCTTATTCAGAATAGAAATACTGAAGTATATCTGGCAATTCGGCATTGCAATAATGATGAATGTGGCTATTACCACTTCGGTGATGATTGGTGTATAACATTTGATAGAGTTTCAAGAGTAAACACTAAATACACAACAGCAGCTGATAATTATGCAGAGTATGCGGCGGCAGAGGAAATTCTGAATAAATATGTCAAGGCGAATAAGAATGACGATATAAAGGTTGTTTACGCATCAATAGGACAGCCTGAGCCTATGGAGCATTATTATATGAACGGCGGAATTGTTTTTATCAATGGGATTGCAAAATATATTTATTCAAGTGGTTTTGCAGTTTATGATGACCGAATGAAGCCTGAAACACCTGAAGATATTGTTCAGAAAATGGACTTCGGTGATTTATACCTTGTCAGGTCAAGTATAGCTGGCAGCACGGATTACGAAGGTATATTCAACTATAACGAAGTAATGTCCGTAATAAATGTGTATGAGAAGTATTCTACCTATACTGAATAGTCAAAAAGAGGTGCCTCAGGGTACCTCTTTAGTTTTGACAGCTGTATAGCTATTAAATGGTATAAACGCATTTTTTATTTGTGATGATTATGTAATTCAACAATAAAGAAGAAAGATTTTAGAATGCGATAATTTGCAATATTTTTTGCACGAAAAGTCAATTGCATTTCATATTCTGTACTGATATAATTTAAAAAAATTGTCCGGAGGAATATAATATGCGTTTTGGTGTCTGCACGTCTTTTGAAAGCATTCCTACTCTTATTGAAGCGGGTTATGATTACCTTGAATACAACTTCACAAGTCTGGTTGAAATGTCCGATGAGGAGTTTGAACAGGCAAAGGCAACCGTTGAAAAATATAACTTTTATGCTGAAAGCTTCAACTGCTTTTTCCCTTGGAATATCCGCCTTACAGGTCCTGATGTTGATTATGAATGTATCGCCTCTCATATGCGTGCAGGTATGCCCCGTGCTGCTGCTCTTGGCGGAAAAATCTGCGTAATCGGAAGCGGCGGAAGCAGAAATATTCCTGACGGATTTGACTTTATTACGGGTTATGAACAGTTTGCAAAGGTACTGAGAATTGCAGGTGATATTGCCGCAGAATACGGTATAACCGTTGTTGTTGAGCCGCTTCACGCTGGCGAAACAAACCTTATAAATACAGTAGAACAGGGTATTGAAATTGCAAAGAAAGTAAACAAGTCAAACGTGAAAACACTTGCAGATTTCTATCACGTTTACAGAAGCGGTGAAACTCTTGATGCAATACGGAACAATGAAGGCTGGCTTGCGCATCTTCATCTTGCCCGTGCAAATGATGACCGTGCAATGCCTTATGATGAGGATATTCCTAAAATTGAAGAATGGGCAAATGCCGTTATTAAATCAGGATACAAAGGAAATCTTAGTCTGGAAGGCAGTTATCTCCCAGAATTTGATGAGTGTATGCACCGTACACGTAAAATTATTGATTGTTTCAGTTGTACTTGACAAATATTATTTAGCGTGTAAAATTGAAGTTATAATATGTGCAAAGCAATAAGGAGGATTTGTTATGAGCGACAAGCTTTTTGTTCCGCAGAATAAAAATGCACAGGAATGCGTAAAAAATGTAATGAAATATCTTTCTGACATTACTTATGAAAAGGTCATCACAGGTCAGCATACGCAGACAATGGCACAGGAAGACCTGCACTATATTGAACAGCTTACAGGCAAACAGCCTGCATTGCTTGGATTTGAGCTTCTTTCCTATTCTCCCAATATAAATTACCTCGATACTGATGCGGAATGTATGAAAGAGGTTGAGAAAAATTATGGCACACTTAAAAGAGCATGGGAGTGGGCAGAGAAAAAGGGACTTATCACATTTACCTGGCATTGGTTTTCACCACTTGGCGGACGTTCAAAATCCTTCTTCACAATCAACACCGACTTTGATGCAAGTAAGGCAATAATTGACGGTACACCCGAAAATACTGCACTTATTTCCGATATGGATATGATGGCAGGTCTGCTTCGACCGTTCTGTGACAAGCAGATACCGATTATGTGGCGTCCGTTCCACGAGGGTGAAGGTGACTGGTTCTGGTGGGGCGCAAAAGGCAAGGATACTCTCAAAAAGCTGTGGAGAATTATGTATGACCGTTATACCAACGTACATAAGCTGAACAATCTCATCTGGGTATGGAACTCGCCGCTTCCCGAATCTTATCCCGGAGATGATGTTGTCGACATTATTTCAAGGGATATGTATCCGCCTGCCCACGAACACAACAGCAGAAGTGAAAGATATTATGAGCTTGTAAAAATCACTGAACAGCCGAAAATCGTACTTATTGGTGAAACGGGAACAATTCCGTCAGCAAAGGCGATTGCCGAAGAAAAAATCGGTTGGGCAAGCTATATGACCTGGTCGCGTGAATTCTGTATGAGTGAGGATTACACAACAAAAGAGGTGCTGAAAGAGATGTATGACAGCCCTTATTCCGTTACAAAGGATGACCTTCCTGAGCTGTATTGATATTTTATGTTCAGCGGGTTGACTAAACAGCTTGATATGTAAACACTGAAAAATGGAAAAGCTGATGAGTGGTTGCTCATCAGCTTTTAATTTAGTATTACACAATATTTAATGTTAAAAATACAGCATTAAGATGCCATATATTTGTAGTAATCAAGAAGGTCATATGCACCATAAGGAATAATACCGCAAAGCATATCATAATTCCACAAACTATTGTTGAGAACAATAAGGTCTTCAGAGGCCTTGCGTCTTCCTTTCTTTACAAACTCATCACCATAAGCAGTGTAGCAGTATATTGAGTCATCCTCACAAATCCATTCGGTCATATCTTCACCATATACATTATATCTGATATCAATAGTCATATCAATTTCAATCCAGCTGCCATTAACGTATACAATATTCCAAGTATGATTTATATCATCAGCTGTTACACAAGGGATATCCTGTGCACGGCACATTGTCAGGAGAATATTGACCCAGTCATGGCATATTCCGATTCTCGTTTGCCATGTATCATACTTACCGCTTGAATCGTTTTGTGCAAAGGATCTGATACCGTTTTCAGCCTTATAGTTGTCATAAGCAAGGTTTTCACACATCCATTCGTGAAATGCAAAAAGCTTTCTTGATTCAGACCAGCTATCCTCAGTTATTTCATCAGATAAATTCATCCACAAATCAGTTTCTATCTGATTGAGCCAAGGGTAGCAAAGTTCACTTGTGTCAATTGCATTTTCAGGAGTAATATTCTGAAGTTCAAGAAGGTAATCTATTCTGTCACGACGAGCCTTGAAGTCTTCAAACTCAGAATTGCTCATTGTTTCAGCGGAGCAAAGAATGACTGAGCTATCATTTACATATACAAAAATGCTGGACTGTATATTGTTTGACCAGGTAGCACAAATAACGTAAAGCCCATTTTCATAAGAGGACATATCAAGCTTTTGGGTTTTATCTGAAACCTTGATTGATGTGCTGTTTGTATCTGACATAATTTCAAGGCTTTTTACAGTTGCCGCACAGATATCAGGATAATCATTGTATGCTGAAAAATATACGTATCCATCCTTGACTTCTGCTGTCAGACCATAATGCATTCTTATCGGATGGATAGTATCATCACGGCTTATACCTGCATCTTTAGTATCAGAAAAATCATACAGCACGAAATTATCGGAATGTTTGAAGTTCTGAATTCCATCGTATATGAGAAGGGTACGGTTGCTGAGATTTTCTACAGTGGCAACAGGTTTTGCTACAGCTTTGGCAGTAGCCGTTGACGTTGCAGAAGTTTGGGATGCTGCAGAAGTTTGGGATGCTGCAGAAGTTTGGGACGCTGCGGCAGCTTGAGATGCGGGAGTTGTCTCTGATGCGGCGGTATATTTTTTTTCAGTTGTGACAGTTGTGGTTATCGTTTCTGTTTCAGAATTTGCAGTAACGGCTGTTGTTTCGGATTCATAAACAGAAACGGTTATTGTTGTTTCTTCAGAAGTCTCCTCTGCATCTTCAGATGAGACTTTGTAATTACAAGCGGAAAGCACAGTGATGCAAATTAACGCCGATAAAAGAATTGATAATATTTTATTCATTGCATTTTTCCTAATCTTATTTATCTGTTTTGATATCCTGCCTTACAAGCCAAGCAGTTTATATGTTAATTGACATTAACAATTGTAACACAATAAAAGACGTAATGCAAGCTGACATTATACATATGCTGAAAAGCAGGTAGGTTTGTTTATTATCTTGAATTCATATATTTTACAACAGAAGTCACATAATTTTCAATATCTATCAGCGTACCAAGATTTCCTACGCATTTTGCATTTACAACCGCAGTTTTTTACACATCCTGTTTACAGAATAAATATGATAGATGAAATATCTGAAAAAAATTAAAAACCTCTTGACAAAAATATTCAATTATGGTAAGATAACAATGTTACGTAACGATGTTATGCGAGGTGAATACTATGCCGCAGGATAAAGAAACCCGTGATAAGCTGATAGAAAGCGCCAAGGCTGAGTTTATGGAAAAGGGCTACAGCAAGGCTTCGTTACGCTCAATCTGCGCTAATGCAGGGGTTACAACGGGTGCGCTGTATTTCTTCTTTGAGGATAAGGCTGACTTGTACAGGGCAATCGTGGGCAAGCCTGTTGATGAGATTTTTGCGATTATGCAGAAGCATTTCGACGAGGACGAGGATGTTGTTGCAAGTGCTGCTCCTGATGCTGACCCTGATGAACTTATCGATGACCACAGCGAAATTGCACAGCTGCTTATCCATCATATCTACAGCAACTACGATGCCGCAATACTTGTGCTGACGAAGTCGCAGGGGTCGGAGTACGAAAATCTCGTTGACCGCATAGTTGAAATAACC
>CALATN010000204.1 GCA_937891895.1 uncultured Clostridia bacterium | reverse complement strand
TCATTAACTATGGCATTCGCTATGAGTGCAGGCGCGACTTCCATGGTCGCAAAAGCAAATGCCGATGAAGCAACGGTTGACGCACAGTTTGAAATGCACGACTGGGGATTTGGCTCAATCAATTTCAAGTCTGTTGCAAATGATTTGTATGTAACAGAAAACGGCGCGTACAAGGCAGAAAGCGTTACACCGTATGCCTGGTTTATCCACGAATGGTTCAAGCCTACAATTCACACAGACGGCGCTTACAGCTTCCGTACCTGGAATGATTGGGCAGTAGATATCTGCGTTGACGAAAATGACGTGCTTACAACCTGTAAGCCTGGCAGAGTTGCCGACAACAAGCTGTTTGAAATAGTTGTTGTTTCAAGCGGCGCAGAGCGTGCAAAGAAGCTTGCAGAGCAGGCTGACGCGGCAATCGTATGCGCAGGCAATCACCCTATGCAGGTTGCCCGTGAATGTTACGACCGTCCTGATATTGTCCTTCCGCCTCATCAGGATAAGCTTGTCAAGGCAACTTATGAGGGTAACAAAAATACCGTTCTTGCAATCGTTGCAAGCTATCCTTACGCAGTAAAATGGGAGAAGGAAAATCTCCCTGCTATAATGTACACTTCCCATGCAGGCGCTGAGCTTGGTACAGCTTTTGCGGCAACGATAAGCGGCGCAAACAATCCTGCCGCACGCTGTCCGATGACCTGGTACAAGTCAATTCACGAGCTGCCGAGCATTATGGATTACGATATCATCACCAACAACAGCACCTACCTTTACTATGACGGTGAACCGCTGTTTCCGTTCGGTCACGGTCTGTCCTACTCAGAGTTTGAGTACAGCGGCTTCACGGCTGTTCAGCAGGGCAATATGGTTAAAACAGCTGTTACGGTGAAAAATATTTCCGATGTTGACGGTGACGAGGTTGTGCAGATTTATTTCAGACACAACAATCCCCGTGTAAAGCGTCCTCTCCGTCAGCTTTGCGGCTTCAAGCGTGTGAATATCAGAGCGGGTGAAACGGTAAAGGTTGAAATTGACGTGTCGTGGAATGCTCTCGAATTTTATGATGTAACCCGTGAGAAACTCTGCGTTGAAAGCGGTACATACACCTTTACAGCGGCGGCTTCAAGCCTTGATGTAAGATGTACGGCTGAAATTGAAATTGTCGGTGAAACAATTCCGCCGAGAGATATTCACTTCCTCAAGGCAAAGAATTATGATGTCAAGGATATGGTTACACTTGATTTCAGCTTTGAAAGGAATGACCACTTCGCGATCAGTCACGACTGGGGCGGAAATCTGATTTTCAATGACGCGTCCTTTGAGGGATATACTTCGGTAACAATTCTCGCATCCGCACCTTGTGCTGCAAAGGCTGTTGAAATCTATGCAGGTGACAAACTTATCGGCAAGACCGACATCAGACCGTCAGGCTGCAAGGAAGACTTTGCCGAATATGTTATTCCTTTGGAGAAGGTAAGCGGAGTTATGCTGCTTCGTGTAAGACTTGGCGGAATGATTGGTATTTACAGCCTTGATTTTTCGTAAGATTGTGTAAATGCAGTATCTTGCTTGCTTTTGCAGTAGCAGTATATTATAATTGGTATGGGTAAAACCATTTAAAACGATATATTCTTATGCAAAAGCTATTTGAGGATAAAATTATGAAAATAAACAAATTACATCTTAAAAGAACAGCAGCGCTGCTTTGCGTCGGCGCAATAAGCGTTTCTCTTATGCAGGGAAGCAACGCTGAAGCTATGTTCAGTTCAAGCTATCTTGACACGGAAAGCGTAGATGTCATAATTGATGTAACTGATACAAAAGGCAGTATCAGTCCGTACATATACGGAATAAACGCTGAATCGGATTTATCACTGCTTACTGTCAATGCAATAAGACAGACCGACCACCGCGTTTCTTCCTATAACTGGGAAACTAATTTTTCCAACAGCGGAACAGGAACAGCTTCAACCAATGATGCCGAGCTTATCAGCAGTTATCCGCCCGGAAAATGGGGTGAGCCGGCGCTGTATACTGAATACCTTATAACAAAGGCAAAAAGATATAATGTTCCGTCAAAATATGTTACCCTTCAGATGATGGGAAAGGTTGCAGCGGACAACGAAAATGATATTTTTGCAACAGGCAGCAGCGGGCGATGGAATGACATTTATTTCAGCAAAGCGGACAGTTATCTTGCAATACCGAATATTTCCGATGTGTCGGTGTATATTGATGAATACGTGAGCTATCTTGTAAATCGCTACGGCTATGCTGTTGACGGAGGAATAAACGGTTATTTCCTTGATAACGAACCTGAAAACTGGGTGGAACGCTTTCCGTCAGCGGTCAGTGAAAAGGTTACTGCGGATGAGCTTGTGGAAAAATCCGCAAGACTTGCTTCAGCAGTGAAGAAAATTGACCCGACAGCATTGGTATACGGTCCTTCGGTAAGCGGTATTGAGGCATATACAAACCTGAAAAACAGTGCGGATTGGGAAAATCATAACCGTGAATACAGCTGGTTTATAGATTATTACCTGATGAAGATGAATGAGGCATCAAGACTTGCAGGAACACGTCTGCTTGACATTCTTGATGTGCATTACCATACCGAAGCAACAAATGGTCTGTTTGAGCAGGTTATTAACGGAACTGACGAATTTTCAAACAATACAAGAATGCAGGCTCCTCGTGTTTTCTGGGACAGTACCTATACCGAAAATAGCACCATTGCAATTCTTCATACTCAGCACCTTCCCTTGCTTCCTACACTTGAAGCGTCTATCAATATGTATTATCCAGGGACAAAGCTTTCCTTTTCCGAATACAATTTCGGCGGAGGTGACCATATAAGCGGGGGTATTGCAACTGCAGATACGCTGGGTATTTTTGCGGAATTCGGAGTGCATATGGCATGCCTGAAGCCAAATACGGAAAATATTGATTACCATAAGGCAGCTATAAATATGTATACCAATTATGATGGTATGGGAAATGGCTTTGGTGATGTGCTGATTGATTCCGACAATGGCGGTGACGTTATGAGTTCGGTTTATTCAGCAATAGACGGTGACGATGTAACCACTGTAAAAACTGTGCTGATAAATAAAAACAGAAGTAAAAACAAAACAGTAAATATCAATATTGCTTCAGATATAGACTATGAAGCAGCAGAGGTGTATTGCTTCAACAGCGAATCAAGCGTGATTTCAAGACTTATCGATGATGTTGCAGTAACCGATAATAAAGCTGAATTTGAGATGAGCCCGCTGTCTGTATATATGCTCGTTTTCAAAAGCAGTACAGAAGAGCTTGAGGACAGTAATCCTGACGACGAGCTCATTGACGAGCCGAATGTTGAAGAAGTTGAGGAAACTTCAGTAAGCAGCATTACAGAGAAGGTGGAAAACAAAACCTCGGAGACAATATCTGAAACCCTTCCTCCCGAACACGTTTCTGCGGAAACGCTTTCCTCTGTTATAACAACAATAAATGTTGATGACATCCCTCTTCCTGAGGACGAGTATAATACAGAAACCTCCGTAACTGCTGCACAGGCAGAAACGGAAAGCTCGGATGCAGAGGAGACAGAGCCTGCATTTGATGATAATTTCAAGGTTCATAAGGGCTTTAAGATTTTTGTATCTGTTATGCTTGGCGGTGTAGTTATCGCAATGCTGTATGTTATGTTTTCAAACGGAAAAAAGAAGAATGGGTAATAGTGAATAATCTTGGTAAAAAAAATTAGCAATAATAAACAAAAGTAAATATAATCTGTTTACAAGTTGATGAAAAAATATTAAAATAGTAAGTGGTAACTTTTTCGGAAAGGGGGATGTCCGTGAAGATAAAAATCAAGCTCATTGCTTTTATTGCATTGCTTGCAATATTACCTATAGTTGCAATAAATTTGTATTCATACAATAAATATGTAAGTACGTCAGATGAGCTTAATCGGATGTCTACCATAAATGTTACCGATAATCAGGCAGATAGTGTGAATTTCTATTTTCAGGAAATTATTGCTTCGGTAAAAGGTCTGGCTTCGTCCGAAATTATCAGGACATATACCGAAAACAGCAATACTGCTGAATTTGAATTTTCAGAGTCCAATGAAAACTATTCAGAAATTCTACTCAAGTTCAATACCTTGACGGAATGTGATAACTCTCTTGAAAAGATTATGATTATCAACAATTCAGGTATGATAATTGCATCAACAAATAAGAGTGATACAGGAAAGAGTATGTCCAATTATAAAGGATTGTTTACTCTTGCGGCATCCAATAACGGTATTTCCTCTTTCTTTATCGGCGGCGAGGATAATAATATGCCTGTTTTTATTGTTGCAAAGGCGATATATTCATATGACAGCAAGTGCCTTGGTATTGTATATAATCTTTATAACACAAGCTATCTTCAGGCTCTTGTCAACAGTTCAAATTATAATAAGTATACTTCTGCTGCAATTATGGATAATTCGGGACAAATTCTTGAGTATCCGTATAAAACAATCAAAAGCTATACGGAAGATGATAGTCTGAAGGGTGCTGTTGATACACTCAGAAATGCTCTCAATTCTGAGGATAATGAGTATGAAACCGTGTTCAATTACGGAGTAGGCAAGGACGAAAAAACACTTTTCGTCTGCTCTATACCGTCAAGCAACTGGTCTATGCTTGCTCTTACCAATGATGTCAATCTGAATAAGGAAATTGCAAGAAATACCAACCGTCAGCGTAATCTTTCGATTATACTTGTTATTTTGTCCTGTGTTGCAATGGTTGTTTTCGTAATTTTCTTTACAAGACCTATTGATGATATTATGCGTATTTTGCAGAAAAAGCAGAAGGGCGACGCAAATGCCCGCTTTGACATCAGGTCGAATGATGAATTCCGTTTTATCGGTAAAGCCTTCAACGAACTGTTCAATGATGTTTTTGAAAGTGAACAGCGATACAGAACAATTGTAGAAATTACAAATAATATTACCTTTGAAGTCAATTTCAACAAGGATGAAGTATTCGTATCAAAGAACTTCAACAAGAAGTTCAGTTATCGTGCAAAGGATGATACTGTAAAGGAAAGCTTTCTGTATAAGCTTCGTCTGCATAAGGACGATAAGGAACGCTATCTTACTGACCTTGACCGAATTCTCGGTCCTGCCAATACAATGCAGGGTGAATACCGTGTAAAGAGTATTTACGGCGATTTTATCTGGGTTATGATCAAGGCTACAAAGTTCTATAACCGTGATGAAGTTCCGACTAAAATTGTCGGTGTAATTATGGATATCGACAAGGAAAAGCGAAGCGAAATGCATCTTCTTCAGCGAGCAAGCTATGATGCACTTACACAGCTTCTTAACCGTGAAACCTTTATGAAAACCCTTAACAATGAAATTGAAACGTCTGCGTATAAAAAATCACTTGATGCAGTTATGTTCATTGACCTTGACGATTTCAAATTCTTCAATGATGAGTATGGTCACGCATGCGGTGATGAGGTGCTTAAGTTTGTTGCCGATACATTAAAGGAAGTATGCTTTGAACGTGGCTTTGCGGGCAGACTTGGCGGTGACGAATTTGTTGCTTGTCTTACAAATCTTACACTTTACGGTGACGCAGGCAAGATTGCGCAGGAAGTACTTGATATTATGACAAACGGCTTTGTATCCGAAGCTACGGGGCTCAAGCTTACAATCCATGCTTCGATCGGTATAGCATTTCTCCGTGAAAGCGGAAGAAGCAGTGAAGAAATCATCGCTGCTGCCGATGAAGCGATGTACAACATCAAGAAGCACGGTAAATCCGCTTATGCTTATGCAAAATCTCCTCAGAAGCATGAGCCTGATATGTTATCTGATAATACGATTATATAATGAAAACGACCTGAAAGCATTGCTCTCAGGTCGTTTTTTTATCAACGGACAAATCTGCTGTCTTTAATTGTCTGGATAAGTAAAAAGCAAGCCACAGCTTTATTCCGTCAGGAATGATAAATGGTACTATGCAGGAAAAAAGTGCTGTTTTCAGATCAGCAGTGCTGAAAAACATATACCATATAATTCCTGTAATATAACATGTGATAAGTCCCGTGATAAGTGCTGCAATTTGTACGGCTGGCTTAATGCCAAATAAATCGGTGATGAGCGTGTACACGATACCAATTATTATAAATCCGATTATAAATCCGCCAAGCGGAGAGAAAATTACGCCAATTCCACCGTGAAAACCTGCAAATACGGGAAGCCCCACAGCTCCGAGAAGTACGTATATTGAAGTTGAAATTGTTCCAAGCTTCCCGCCGAGTATCAGCAATGCGCAGAAAACCCCGAAGGTCTGCATCGTGAAGGGTACGGAAAAAGGAACTGATATCCACGATGATACCGCAATAAGTGCCGAAACAAGCCCACAGCGGACAAGATTTTTGTTGCTCATTTGTTTTAACCGCCTTGATTTTTCAAACATTATAACATCTTTAATACAAATTGTCAACTAAATTCTCGAGTTAGGTTGACAATTTGTATTTTCCCTCAATATTTGGTTCAATAAAGCTTTTGATTTTATAGTCGGCAATATCAGATTCCAGCACAGCTTCAAGGGTGCGGCGCAAGGTGTTGCCCAATTGAGGCTTAGTGAGCACAGAGGCTTCATCAAGTGCGGAATAAAGCGTTGGAATTTCACGGAATTTGAGCGTGACACCGCTATCCGTGAAAAGAAATTTTAATATTTTGGTGCAGCTGCTTTCAAGGAAGCAAAGCTGAATTTTCAGTACGGGTAAATCATCTTCATCAGTGGTAAAGAAGCCTTGCGAAGAAACGGCATATCCGTTATAGGTGAACTGAAAAGGCATTTCAAATCCAATGGGAATGTCCGTAATATCACCGTTTAAAGTAAGCCGAAGATGCAATTTATTGTCATTCAGCAAAAAAGCAGCTTTTTCAATCCCGTTCCCGAAGCAGCCGTCCATAACCTGAATAAGTACAGGAAGGATGTGCGCACGATTTTCAGCAAGCTCTATTTCGATCCCGTCCAGTATATTTTGCGGAGAAGTATTTTTGTGCGGCAAAAGCGATTTGAGCCGTGAAAATAAGTTGCTTGCAGATGTGTCAAGTGGATTTCCAAATCGTGCGGAAGAAAGTGATTTCCGCAAAGCTGCCGTGTCGGCATAATGAAAATCAGTAAACGGAGAATTGCTGAAAAAATCATCATTGTCAAGAAATTGGTCAATATACTTCAATGCATTACTGCATGGGAAAAGATTTTCACTTCCCGCAGTAAGAACAATTACCATATTTCTATTAGGAATAATATAAACAAGCTGACCAAACATACCGCTGAAAATTGAACCGTGTTTGCCAATCCATACCTGATAACCGTAACCGCTGCTGCATAGGGTTTGGTGAGCAATATGAGGTGCCGATGCGATTTCAATCCAGGCTTTCTGGATAAGCTGTACATTATTCCATTTGCCCTTATCAAGCCATAACTGCCCAAGCTTTGCGTAATCAAACGGTGAAAGATATAATCCCCATCCGCCCTTTTCAATTCCTGACGGACATTTTTCCCAGTGAAAACGGGTAATTCCCATAGGAGAAAACAATCTGCGCGATAGATATTCAGACAACGAAATACCGATTTTCCTGCATAGAATTGCAGAAA
The DNA here is from genome assembly GCA_937891895.1 of uncultured Clostridia bacterium. Classification (GTDB taxonomy): domain Bacteria; phylum Bacillota; class Clostridia; order Oscillospirales; family Ruminococcaceae; genus RGIG8773. The sequence continues at coordinate 4,357 of CALATN010000204.1, read as the reverse complement.
GCATATAGCTGTTCATACTGTTGTAATGGAAAGTTGTTCCTGACTCAAAGGTCATATCAGAAGCAAGAAATCCTTCAACCCAGTTACGGCTGAGAAGTGAACTCGCTTCGTTGAAGGTTACTCCGCTTGACATTGTGAGCAGATTTTCTACTGTAATGCTTCCAATTTTTTTATCTGTTTTTTCGAAAATATCAGAAAGTGTTTCGTCAAGTGAAAGATATTTTTCTTTTATGGCAATCCCAACAGCCATACTCGTTACACTTTTGGCAAGAGAATGTGAAACGTGTGGCAAGGCTGATGTGTATGGTGACCAATCAGCCTTGGCAATAAGCTTCCCGTTGCGTAGAATAATTGCAGAATGAGGATTGATATGCCTGTCTGCGGAAAGTGCAGTAAACATATCAAGCAGACCACTTGAGCGGATTCCCTCTTGTTCAGGCAGTGCTTCAGCAAAGGAAGATGAATTGTCAGGAGGAAACAACGGTTTGTCAGATGGAAGAATACACCCGCCGTTACTGAAAATATTGTATAAAAACGCAAGGGATTTGAGCTGTGTTTTCAGCTTCATAAAGCTGCTCCTTTCTGTCTGAAAAACATATAATAGAATTTTATGCATATCAAAAAAGAAAAATACATATTTTTTTCAAAAAACACTTGACAAACATTTATGTATATGATATAATAATTAAGCTGAATTGAATAAGCGGCAGTGCTGGAATAGGCAGACAGGCACGTTTGAGGGGCGTGTGTCTTTGACGTATGGGTTCAAGTCCCATTTGCCGCACCAAAAAGTAAACTCACAAATCACGAAAATACGAGGTTTGTGAGTTTTTCAAAAAAAACGTTTTGTCCGTTGTTTGTCCGTTATGGTCAGACAGCGGATTTGTTTTTGCTGAAATCAGAAGTATCGGGATTATTATTCACACGCAATATAGATATCCATACTTTTCCCGTCAGTTTCAAAGCAAGGAATAATCCCTTCCCAGACGTGCTTTAAACCGTTTGTTTTCATATACTCATCAATAGTTTTGTAGCCATTCGGAATGATTACAAATGGATTTTCGAACGGACTTCCGATATGTACTGCTGCATATTTCTGAGCCTTCTGTTCCTTGATTTCAAGACCGTCAGGAGTAATGTCATCAGGCAAAATCCAAGCTGCCGTGTAGCCGTGCATATTGTATACATTTATCTGTTCTTGTGAAAGGAATGGGAAATCCCAGCCGATAACCTTCGGATTGTCATCTCCGTTTTCCTTGGCAATTTTATATATTCTGTCAAGAGCATCTCCCTCAGGGTTTGTGCTTATGGCGGTGTATATTACATAACGGAATGCAGGTACGGTTTCTACTCTTAAATTTGAGTAAGCATCGTCAAATGCACCAAGATCATCTCTGAATAGATTATCAAGGGAACAGTTGAACAGATTACATAATTCTATCGCTTTCTCAATTTCCGGCTTGCATTCGTCATTTTCCCATTTTGAAACAGTCTGACGTGATACATCAAGCCTTTCTGCAATGGCTTCCTGTGTCATATTTCGATTTAGTCTGCGTAAATGCTGGAGATTTTTGCCAAAGCTCATATTTATCATCCTTTCAAATTGATACTGTAAGCTTACAATAAGATTATATCATGGCATACGCAGGCTTTCAACCATAACAGTATTGATTTTTTCAGGCTTTTCGCAACCTGAGGTTGACAGAGCATAAGTCCAATAAGAAATATTTCTGATGTCAATATCCGGACAAATATTGACAAGCAGCGTAATGTTTGCTATAATAAAAACAAATGTTACACAACAAGTGTTGCAGATAGGAGAATGATGATGCCGCCGAAAGCTAAATTTACAAGAGAAGAAATAATTGAAGCTGCCCTTAATCTTGCTGCTGAAAAAGGATTACGCTTTCTTACAGCCCGTGAGCTTGGTGCTGTTCTTGGAAGCTCTACCCGTCCGATATTTACAGCATTTAAAAATATGGAGGAAGTTCTGCTTGAAGTTCGTAAAGCTGCCCTTGCAAGATTTGAAGTTTATGCAAGACGGGCAATGAATTTTACCCCTGTGTACAAGGAGCTTGGTGTGCAGATGATTTTATTTGCAACGGAACAACCGGAGCTTTACCGCTTGCTGTTTATGACCGAGAAGCCCGAAGCAGAGAATTTTGATGATGTGTTTGTAAACCTCGGCGATATGGCAACGCTCAGTGTTGAGGTCATACAGCGTGACTATGAGTTAAGCTATGAAAATGCAAAGCTTCTGTTCAAGCACAACTGGATTCACACCTATGCAATAGGTGCACTGATTGCAACTGGGGTGTGTAAGTTCAAGCCAAGCGAAATTCAGGATATGCTCAGCCGTGAGTTTGTGGCAATGCTTATGCTTATTAAATCTGGCAGGGCGGATAGTTGCACGACTATTCCTGAGAAGAAATGATGAGGTGTGATTAATGAATGTAACACTAAATATCGTTGACGGAGAAAACAGATATATAGCCGATTGCACGGAAATATTGCAGAATTCCGAGCTCGGCAAAGCATATTTCAGCGATAAACAAAAAGCAACAGGTATGCTTGAATATGCACTTGAAAAGAAGGAATTATACGTTGCACTGAATGAACAGGATGAATGTGTGGGATTTATTTATTGTATGGAAAAGGGTGTTTTCGGAAGCTATCCCTACCTGCACATTATTTCTGTAAAAGAGGATTGCCGCGGTAATGGTATCGGCAGTCAGCTTATGTCTTATTTTGAAGAAAAATATTCGTCGGATAAATATTTTCTTACAGTTGATGATTTCAATATCAATGCTAAAAAATTATATGAAAGACTTGGTTATCAATGTGTGGGACAGCTACCTGATTTTTATAAAAAGGGTATTGATTGCTATCTTATGATGAAAAGACGTTGAAATTACGAAATAAAAAAATTACAAAGGAGAATGATTATGAAACTTATTATGCAGCCTACCCCTGAAACCTGCGGTCAGGCGTGTATAGCAATGATAGCAGGAAAAACTGTTGAAGAAGTTATCAAGGATATGAAAACAAGCGGTCCTACAAGTATCGGACAGCTGATTGAAGCACTCGATTTTTACGGTATAAAGCACGCAGAAAGGAACACCCGTATTTCCAAGAAAAATCCTGTTCCTCACGAATTTTCAATATTAACAGTACATACAAACAGTGGCTATACCCACTGGACTTTGCTGTATGACGGTAAGTATTACGACCCTGAATTCGGACTTATTGAGGGCGAGTATACATACGGGAAAATCACGTCATTTCTTGGGATTTATAAATAAAACAAGGTGGATTTATATGAACTATACAATAAACGAAGAACGTCTTACAGCCGAAGAATATATAGGCTTTTTAAAGGAAACAGATTTAGGTTCACAATATCCGAAAGAGCGCTTTAATGAAAGAATTGAACGGCTTGTGAAAAATGCTTCAATAAGCCTTGTGGCAAGGGACGAAACCAGCCGAATAATCGGCGTGTGCTTTGGTATAACCGATTTTGCATATTGGCTGTTTATGACGGATTTGGGAGTTGTGCGTGAATGTGTGGGTCAGGGCATCGGAAAGGCTCTTGTAAAGAAGCTGCACGAAACCGCAGGCGGCGAAAAGGACATAATTATGTATACCTGTGTTAATGAAAATGCAATTCCCTTTTATGAAAAAATCGGTATGTGGAGACCTGATGATGTGATGACTTATAATCGAATTGAATGGACAGATTTTAAGGTGGAATAATATGATGCTTGAAACAAACAGGCTCATTTTTCGTAAGCTTACATATAATATTGATTTTAATTGCGAGCTAAAAATCGGAAATTGATGCATTTAGGAGAGAAGGGAGTCTTTCAATATGAAAGAACAAGTAAATATTTTATTATCCAAAGAAATCTTATTTACATGGAACAAACTAACAGATGCAATAGATTCGTTATATGACGTAGATAGAATATGGAATAAGGGATTTGGTGCATGGAAGGTAGAATACAAGTATCGCAGAGGTGGAAAAACGCTTTGCACATTTTATGCAAAGGAAAATGTTGCGAATCTTTTAATAACTTATGGTAAAGCGGAAAGAGAAAAATTTGAGAAAATAAAAGAATCTGTTTCGAAGCAATTACAGGATATATATGAAAGAACAGAAACTTTGCACGATGGAAAGTGGTTGTGGATTCCGCTCGATAATGAAATAAGTGTTGAAGATATTGTTGAAATGCTAAAGATTAAAAGAAGACCTAATCGAAAATAACAATATTATTAATTAAAAAGTTAGTTGAGTACAAATTTCAATTTGGAGGGAAGACAATGGTACTTGAAACAGCACGGTTAATATTAAGAGATT
>CALATN010000203.1 GCA_937891895.1 uncultured Clostridia bacterium | reverse complement strand
GATGCAAAACGTGAGGAGGGCTACGCTCTCAATGATGTAATCGGCAAGTCGGGTATCGAAAAGGCTATGGAGGACGAACTCCGCGGCGACAAGGGTACACGTACTCTTGAACTGATGAGCGGTGTTGTGGTTTCCGACCTTGTTACAAAGGATGCTGTTCCCGGAAACACTGTTCAGCTGACAATAAATTCCGAGTATCAGCGTGATGTTCAGGAAATTCTGGAAAATCACATTATCTGGCTCAACAACCAGACCCACAGGGACAGAAAGGGTTATGAGGCTGACGCAGGTGCAATTGTTGTGCTTGATGCAAAGACGGGAGCACTTCTTGCGGCTGCAACTTCTCCTACCTATAATATAAATGATTATCTGACAGATTACGCTTCTGTTGTAAACGGTGCAAATGGTCCGCTTACAAACCGTGCAACACACGGTATTTACCGTCCCGGCTCAACCTTCAAGACTGTTACTGCAACTGCAGCACTTAATGAAGGCTATCTGAACGGAAGTGAAACCTGTATCGTCTGCAACAACGTATACACCTACTGGGACGACTACAAGCCGAAATGTACAGGCTGGCACGGACGTATCAATGTTATCACGGCAATTGAAAAATCCTGCAACATATTCTTCTATGAGCTGGGCAGACTTATGGGACCTGATATGCTTGAAGAATATGCCCATATGTACGGTTTGGGGCAGGATGTTGAGCTTGAAACCGGCGGCTCAACAGGATATATTGCTACTCCTGATACAATGTTTGAAAAGGGACTTGAATGGCAGGCGGGTCTTGTTGTACAGGTTGCAATCGGTCAGTCCGAAACGGGAGTTACTCCGCTTCAGATGGCTGTTCAGGCAAATACCCTTGCAAACAGAGGTGTACGCTACAAGCCGTATATTGTTGACAGTGTGCATACCTACAATATGGAAAGCCTTGTATGGAGAACTCAGCCTGAAATTGTTTCTGCTATTCCTGATAAAACAGGGCAGACCTTTGACCTGATTATTCAGGGTATGGAGCAGGCGGCGAACTTTGTGCCGTACAGTTACCCAAAGGTTTCGGATTACTACACTCCGTATCTTCTTTCCGAGCTTCCGGAACAGGCTGCAATCAAGACGGGTACTCCGCAGATGACAAGTGCCGAGGATACAGGTTCGGCATTTGTCGGATTTTATCCCGCAGATGACCCTGTAATTGCCTTTTCGGGTTTTGTTGAGCACGGTGAATATTCCAAGTTTATGATAAGGCAGATTATTGAAGCTTACTACAATAAAAATTATGAGCCTGCAGATCCGATTGTACTGTCTGATGAGGAGCTTGCAGCTGCACTTGCAAAGGTCGGAATATTTGAAAATGATGAAGAATAAGCTGTTGTTAAATGTTGTTGTACAAAATAGACAAAAACAACAAATCGTTTAGCAACAAGCCGCCAAAAATGTGCAGATTAGTCAAAAACGCTTTGACAAATCTGCAATTTGTGGTATAATATAAATTAGCTGAAAATCTAATGCCGTAAGTGTTTTTTATCGGTCACGGCATTCCCTCGAAAGGAGTTTCTTATGTCTAAAATTATTGCGATTACCTCCGGTAAGGGAGGAACAGGCAAGTCTACTATATGTTCCGAACTCGGCTTCGCTCTCGCTAAGCAGGGTCACCGTACACTTATCATTGAACTCGACTTTGGTCTGAGATGCCTTGACATTATGCTTGGCGTTAAGGATAATATTACTTATGACTTAGGCAACGTCCTCAAGGGCGAATGTGATATATATAAGGCTACTACACCTGTTAAGCTTGCAAGCAATCTCAGTATTGTATGTGCTCCAGAGGATCCGTTCGCAAAGGTTGACGCTGAAACTATTTCCAACATCTGCAACGAAATGCGTAAGTACTACGAATACATAATCGTTGACACATCCGCAGGTACAAACGAAAGCGTATTTGACGTTGTTGAACAGTCTGATCTTATTCTTATCAATACAACTCCTGACCCTATCTGCGTTCGTGACGCAAGACTTATGTCTGATGAGTTCTATAAGAGAGGCAACAAGAAACAGCGCCTTATCATCAACAAGGTTGACCCTGATATCTTCAAGGCTGATATTATTCCTGATCTTGACAATATCATTGATACTGTAGGCGTTCAGCTTATCGGCGTTATTCCAAGCGATAACGAGGTTGTTATCTCCACAGGTAAGGGTATTCCGCTTCCTTCCAATTCTCTTGCGTTCAAGGCTTTTGATGCTATTTCCAAGAGAATCAAGGGCGAGGATGTTCCACTCAGTTTCAAGATGCTTCTTCAGTAAGACATTTAATGGCGGAATATCCGCTTCTGCATAACAAATAAAAGAGAGGAATGATAATAATGAACATAGCATTGATTGCACATGACTCCAAAAAAGAACTTTTGGTTCAGTTCTGCATCGCTTACTGCGGTATTCTTTCCAGACACAATCTCTGCGCAACAGGCACAACAGGAAAGATGGTTTCACAGGCAACAGGCCTGAATATCCAGCGTTACCTCAGCGGCTCTCAGGGCGGCGACCAGCAGATCAGTGCAAGAATTTCCTGCAACGAAATTGACCTGCTCCTCTTCTTCCGTGATCCGCTTACTCCGAAGGCGCACGAACCTAACGAGGCTACAATGCTTCGTCTTTGCGACGTACACAATATTCCTGTGGCAACTAACATTGCTACAGCCGAGGCTCTTATCCACGCTCTTGAACGTGGTGACCTTGACTGGCGTCAGATTGTTAACCCAGCTTAATGGGTCACAATATAAAGAGGTACATAAAAAAGAAAATTGCGCAAGTTTTTGCGTAAAAAATAAATGGCAGACTTTTGAGTCTGCCATTTTTATTTTGTTTATTATTTTTCCAAGTCCTCAAGCCACAAGCGTACACAAGCATCGGATGGCATATTCCAGTCACCGCGAGGGGACAGGGAAACCGTACCGACCTTAGGTCCGTCAGGCAGGCAGGAACGCTTGAACTGCTGAGTGAAGAAGCGGCGCACGAAAATCGTGAGCCATTTTTTAATTGTTTCGCCGTCATAAATGCCGTCAAAGGTTTTCTCGGCAATACGGAAAATCTTGCTCGGTGCAAATCCACAGCGTACAAAGTAGTAAAGGAAGAAATCGTGCAGCTCGTACGGCCCAACAATATCCTCTGTTTTCTGGGAAATCTCGCCCTCCTTAGGCGGAAGAAGCTCAGGGGAAACAGGGGTGTCAAGAATGTCACGGAGTACCTCGGCAAGCTTCCCGTCCTTGGTGTTGTTGCTCTCAAATGCAACAAGATGACGCACCAGCGTTTTCGGAACTGAGCCGTTTACACCATACATTGACATATGGTCGCCGTTGTAGGTTGCCCAACCAAGTGCAAGCTCGGAAAGGTCACCCGTGCCGATAACAAGTCCGTTCAGCATATTTGCAATATCCATCAGTACCTGTGTGCGCTCACGTGCCTGTGAGTTTTCAAAGGTCACGTCAAGATTGCTTTCATCCTGCCCGATATCAGCAAAATGCTGACGTACAGCGGCGGCGATGTTGATTTCCTTCAGCGTTACACCGTAAGCCTCAGCAAGATAGTACGCATTATTTTTGGTACGGCTCGTTGTACCAAAGCAAGGCATTGTCACAGCAACAATCCCCTTGCGGTCAAGTCCAAGCATATCAAAAGCGTGAACAGTTACGATGAGAGCAAGGGTGCTGTCAAGACCACCCGAAAGTCCCACAACAGCTGTCTTACCGTTGATGTGGCGAAGACGTGTGGCAAGTCCCGTTGCCTGCATCGTGAGGATTTCCTCACAACGATTGCGGAGTTCATCCTTGTCTTCGGGTACAAATGGATTGAGTGGGAAATGACGCTGTAAATTGAGATATTTCAAATTTAATGAAAATGGGAAAGTATCATATTTCACTTCAAAATTGCGTTTTTTGGTATCAACAGCAAATGTATTTATCTTTCTTCTTTCTGCTACAATTCTGAACAGGTCGATTTCGGTGTAGGTTATGCCTGTTGTAAACTTCTTGCTTTCAGCAATCGTTTTTCCGTTTTCAGCAATAAGATTGTAACCGCTGAAAACAAGGTCACGGGTTGACTCACCCATACCTGCATTAGCACGGATATATCCGCAGTGAAGCTGTGCAGACTTGACCTCCGCAAGCTTTTTCACGGCACTGCTTCTGCCCACGATTTCGGGTGAAGCGGAAAGGTTGCAGATAACGGTTGCACCTTCTGCCGCAAGTTCAGATGCGTTACCATTATCACCAATTTCAACTCCGACAACAAGTTCGTGAAAATCTGTGCATTTAAACAATCTGTCACCTATATAGACGGTAAAGAAGGGTGCTGTCAATTCTGAATATACATCAGCAAATCCACCATTCCATTCAGCAAAATAACGCGCCTCACAAAACTCACCATAGTTTAAAACAACCTTTTTAGGAACAATTCCAACGACTTTACCATTTGTTATGACAGCAGCACAGTTGTAAAGCTTATTGTATATTTCAAATGGAAAACCAACTATAATAAGTGCATTGCAATCGGCTGTTTCATCAGCGACACGCTTAACAGCTTTTTTTGCCCCATCAAGCAAAGTCTTTTGCAGGAACAAATCCCCGCAGGTGCTTCCCGTGATGCAAAGTTCAGGGAATACTATTACAGAAGCGTCATTGCGTGCCGCTTCCTTTGCGTACTTAATTATTTCATCGGCATTGTGGTCGCAGTCGGCAACCTTTATATCGGGTGTTACCGCCGCAACACGGAGAAATCCGTCTTTCATTTCAATCAACCTTTCGGATAGAGTATACCTATATTATATAGCATTTTTTCCCGTTTAGCAATATTTTTCGTGAAATTATGTTTGCAATAAAAAGCCGCCTCAATCGAAGCGGCTTGAATTTATTCAATTACAAACGGGTCTTTTTCCTCATCAGGTGTAGTTTCAACCGAATATCCCGATGTGGAATTTGTATCAGCTTCAAGAATAATATCAACAGTGAATTCGTAGCCGTCGCCTGCAACAGGCTTTCTGTAGACAGTCAGAGTAAGTGTATCACCGGGAACTTTTTTAGAAAGAATTTCAGAAATCTTTTCGCTGCCGTGAACACGTTCTCCGTCCATTTTCGTGATAATATCATAAAGCTTGATACCTGAGCTTGCAACATTGCAGGTAGGGTCAATTTCCGTTACGCAAAGTCCTGATTCAATTTCATAGCTGCTTGCAAGGGAGTCTCCAACTTCAACATAGGAAATACCGACCTTAGTGCGTGTTTTTACATAACCGACAGCAATCAGGTCTTCAATAATCGGCACGGCATCATCAACTGCAATACTGAAGCCGATATTTTCGTAAGTGTCGTGATTCATAATTGCAACAGCAATTCCCACAACCTGACCATACATATTTACCAGAGCACCGCCCGAATTACCCGGGTTAAGTGCTGCATCTGACTGTATGCACATAATTGCTGAGCTGTGAATATAGTCAGTGTTAATCTCACGTCCAAGGCCTGTAACATAGCCATAGGTAACGGTATTTTCAAAGCCTGCACCTGCACCTGCAAGAGCGACAGCTTCTCCGATTACAAGGTTTGATGATGTGCCGAACTGAGCAGGGGAAAGCCCATCCTTTTCAACCTTGATTACCGCAAGGTCACTTTTTTTGTCCATACCCACGATAACGGCTTCTTCTTCCGTTCCGTCATAAAAGACAACTGCCAGATCTGTTGCTCCGTCAACAACGTGAGCGTTTGTTACAATATAACCGTCAGCAGTAACAATTATTCCCGAGCCTGTAGAAATCGGTGCATAGGGAACTTCATCAAATGTTTTTATCTGCACCTGTGAAGGGAGAATTGTCTTTGCAACTCCGACAGGTGTAAGCAGACCTGTCTCCTTGTTTGCGTAGAATTCTTCTTCGAGCACAGGCTTTTCTGCCGTTGGCAGTTCAATTACAATACGTTCAGCCTCTGGCGAATTGACAACACTGCTGATGAAATCGGTTGCATCAGAAGCCTTGCTGCTTGTTTTTGCAATAAGAACGACCAGCAGTACAATGATTGCACAAAGAACTGCAATTGTTGAAATAAGAGCCCAGAAACAGCCCCAGGAAAGCTGACGTTTCTTTTTTACAGGCGGATTAGGCTGTGTGTTCTGCGGAGGAGCATAAAAGCCTTCTGTCTGCGGGTTGTTCTGAACATTTTCCTTGAAACTGTTCGGAAAAATTTCCTCGCAAGCAGGCTGTTCAACAGCTTCAGCAGCTTTTTCTTCCTCGTTGATATTCTTTTCTTCGAAATTATTGTCCATTGAAATCTCCTTTATCTGCGTTCATTTACAGCAGCTTTAAGGCTGAATGAAAATTCTGTAAAGCTGTCCGGCTCACTGCTTACACGGATTGTACCGCCGTGAAGCTTGATAATTGAGCTGACAATTGAAAGTCCAAGACCTACCCCGCCAGGGTCAATTCCACGGGATTCGTCCGTCTTGTAGAAACGCTCAAACACCTTTGAAATTTCCTTTGCTTTAAGACCGTCACCGCTGTTGCGGATGGAAATTCTTCGCATACCGTCTTCATCCTCAGTAAATTCAAATCGGATAT
>CALATN010000202.1 GCA_937891895.1 uncultured Clostridia bacterium | reverse complement strand
GACTCAGATTAGGCTGAGCAAGAATTAAATTCTGTGCAGCCTGACTGAGCGAGCCGACTCTTGCTACCTCAACGGCATATTTCATATGTAAGATGTTCATACTTTACCTCCTTGTTGTTATATTATCATATATCTGCTTGTTATTTCCCCGACCTCATCTTCCGATACTCCGTAGGTGAAACTCCGATATGCTTGTGAAAAAGCCTGCTGAAATAAAGGGGATTGTCATACCCGACAGCTTCGGCAATCTCGGAAATATTGTACTCGCTGGTTTCCAGCAAGCTTTGTGCGTTTGCCATTCGCAGGGAGAGAATATACTGCATCGGCGTAACCTTCAGAATTTGCTTGAAGCTTCGTATGAACCAGCAGGTGCTCATATGCCGTGACTCGGCGTATTCGTCAATGTTCAGCGGCTTATTGTAATTTTCATTGAAATAGTGGGTAGCACGTTCAATCTCGTTCTGAATGTCGCTGCCCGCTTTTCGTCCCTCTACAATATAGCGGTTAATCATAATAAAAATGTGGCGAAGCATAAGGGACAGCAGTTCTTCATAATTTGCACGGCAAAGCTGTAATTCCTGTATCATCTGTCGGTACATCCACTGATAGTCGGGGGATGTTCCTGTATAGAACACGTTCTCCGTTTCGGGCAGTTCGTAAAATTCGAGAATTGACTCAACGTGTCTGCCCGTAAAATGCACCCAGTAGGCTTCGGTTTTGTCAGGAGCATAATAATAGTACATCTGCACCTCATTGGGACGGTACAAAATCATATTTCCCTCGGTTATGATCTGCTCCTTGCCGTCAAAGTAAAAATGTCCCTTGCCCTTGGCTATGTACAAAAGCTGATAGTCACGTCTTCCTGTGGGACGCTCCGTTGAAACAACAGGACGGCTGTGCACACGGTAGTAACCGCAGCTTGTGACAATAAGTGACTTGCTTGTGTCAACCATATCGTTGAGGGAATTATGAAGGTAGGCAACATTTGTAAACATAGTCAGGACTCCTTTCATTTTTTATAGTATAACATATAAATTTCTGATTTTCAATAGCAACTGTATCATTTTGTGCATATTTTGTTCTATTGTGTTTATGGTTTCGGGGTAAAAAGCGTGTTAGAATTTAATCAGAAAGTAAAGGCGCCTTTAATTGAATTGCAGTATTCAAACCGTTTTGAATGCTGCTTCCGAAGGGGAACTCGAGAGCCGCTTCGGACATAAGAAAATACGTTATGAATTCTTTTAAAGGAGAGAACAATATGACTGAAAAGAAATACCTGAAATGGTACAATAAAATAGGCTACGGCTCGGGTGATATTGCAGGAAATACCGTGTATGCGTTCATCACGGCGTTTATGATGATTTACCTTACCGATACGGCAGGACTCAACTCGGGCATCGTGGGAACACTTATGATGCTGTCGAAATTCTTTGACGGTGTGACAGACGTTTTCTTCGGTGCATTGATTGACAAGACCAAAACAAAAATGGGAAAGGCAAGACCTTGGATGCTCTGGCCGTACATCGGCAACAGTATAATGCTGGTAGCAATCTTTGCAATTCCTGCAAGCTTTGGTGATGTAGCAAAATATGCATATTTCTTTATCTGCTATACCTTGCTCAATGCAGTTTTCTACACAGCTAACAATATTGCTTACGCATCCCTGACAGCACTTATCACACGAAACGGCAACGAGCGTGTACAGCTTGGCTCAATGCGCTTTATCTTTGCAACAGCAACAAGCCTTTTAATTCAGACCTACACAGTAAGAATGGTTGAATATTTCGGCAACGGTGCAGAGGGCTGGAAGATGGCGGCAATCATCTACGCAGTAATCGGACTTGTGGTAAACACAATTTCGGTGTTCTCCGTAAAGGAGCTTCCCGAAAAGGAGCTTGAAAAGGAAAATCCTGCTGACGAAGAAGCTGCGAAGTTTTCAAGCGAGGCTTACCCTGACCTTGAAATTGCTGACAAGGAAAACCGCACAGCTGACGAAAGCAAGAAATACTCACTTCTCGGCGCATTGAAGATGCTGCTGAAAAATAAATTCTACATCATCATCTGCGGCGTGTATATCGTCAGTCAGCTTTACGGTGCAACGCTCAGTATGGGCATTTACTTTATGACATACATTCTCGGCGACGCTGACCTGCTGGGTACATTCTCAGCGGCAATAAACATTCCGATGATATGCGGTCTGCTGTTCACACCTTACCTTGTAAAGAAATGCAAGGGTATGTATAAGCTTAACCTTGTGGGATATATCATTGCAACAATCGCAAGAGCACTGGTTATCGTGGCAGGATATATGCAGAACATCCCGTTGATGCTGATTTTCACAGCAGTTGCAGCACTGGGTATGAGTCCTATGCAGGGCGACCTTAACGCACTTGTTGCGGCTTGCTCCGACTATACATACAAAACCACAGGCAATCGTATTGACGGAACAATGTACTCCTGTTCATCACTTGGCGTAAAAATCGGCGGCGGTCTCGGTACACCCCTTGCAGGCTGGCTTCTTGCGGCAGGCGGATATATTGCAAAC
>CALATN010000201.1 GCA_937891895.1 uncultured Clostridia bacterium | reverse complement strand
ATTTCCCTGATGATGATCCCTGTAGGCATCGGTGCGATGCTGATGGGTCCCAAAGCCGGTGCATGGCTGGGCTTTGTGTTCGGCATGTCGGTATTGCTGACGGGTGACGCCGCAGGCTTTATGGTGTGGAGCATTCCCGGAACCATCATCACGGTGCTTGCCAAGGGTATGCTTGCAGGTCTTGCAGCAGGTCTTGTGTACAAGTTGCTTGAAAACAAGAACCGTTGGGTAGCAGTTATCTCTGCGGCAGTTGTTGCACCTGTTGTAAACACAGGTATTTTCCTGCTGGGATGCAGAATTTTCTTCTTCCCGACAATCAATGAATGGGCGGCAGGAGCAGGCTTCGAGTCTGCGGGACAATATATGATTTTCGGACTTGTCGGTCTGAATTTTGTTGTTGAAGCTGTAATAAATATCGCACTCAGTTCAATCATTGTAAGAGTACTTAACATTATCAAAAAGCCTGCACCGAAAGCAGAACCGCAGGCATAAAGGAAGGATATTATGGTATTTGCAGTTGACATTGGAAATACAAATATAGTAATCGGCTGCTGCCGTGACAATAAGATAATTTTCGTGGAACGTGTTTCCACAAAGCCTGACGCAACCGTCCTCGAATATGCTATCAGCTTCAAGAGTATCCTTGAATTCTATGGCATTGTAAAGGAAGATATTGACGGCGCAATTATTTCGTCCGTTGTTCCGTCAGTAACATCTACTGTCCACAGCGCAATCGAAAAGGTTATGGATAAGAACGCACTCATAATCGGTCCCGGACTTAAAACGGGTCTGAATATCCTTATCGACAACCCCGCACAGCTTGGCAGCGACCTTGTTGTAGCTGCTGTAGCAACAATCAACGAATATCCGCTTCCTCAGATTGTAATTGATATGGGTACGGCAACAACAGTTTCTGTAATCGACAAGAACAGAAACTATCTTGGTGGTATGATTATGCCTGGCGTTGGAATTTCCCACGATGCACTGGTAAGCCGAACCGCACAGCTTCCCAAGGTTGCCCTTGAAGCACCGAAAAAGGTTATCGGACGTAATACAATCGACTGTATCAGAAATGGTATCCTCTACGGTAACGCAGGTGCCCTTGACGGCATCGTTGACCGTATCAAGGAAGAAATGGGTGAGTGCACTGTAATTGCAACAGGCGGACTTGCAGGAGTTATCGTGCCGCTGTGCAAGAATGAAATGATTATAGACGACGATATAATGTTAAAAGGCCTTATGGCTATCTACAATAAAAATCACGAATAAGATACAATACAAAACCCACGGTATGTAAGCTGTCAGTGGATAAAGAAGTATTCAAACTTCAAATCAAAGGTTGCGTAGTAATCCTACGCAGCCTTTTTCTTTTTGTCATACTCCCAGCTGTCCGCAACAACCTCAGTTTTTGCAACATTAAATCTGAAATGGATTTCGATTTTCTGCTTTCTGTGTCCACTGGACTTGTCGGGAGCGTGAACTACAATCTTTTCAATAAATTCGTGCATAATTTCGGGTGTAAGCTCTGTAATTTCAGTGCGATTACGGACAATTTTCAGGAACTGCTCAACATCGGTATGTTTCTGCTCGTTGGTTTCGATGAATTTAGTAAATTCATCGACAGCTTGTTTCAGCTTGCTTTGCTCGTCCTCATAGCCCTTGGACATCATTGAAAATCGCTCATCCGAAATCTTCCCACTTACATTATCCTCATAAAGCCTTGCAAAAAGCTTGTCCAGTTCCGAAATCCTCTTTTCGGCTTGGGCAAGCATTTTTCTTGCTCGTTTGACCTCTGAAAAATGCTTTTCTGCTGAAGAGTTCATTGCTTCACGAACAAACATATCCTCGTTTCCTTTAACGGAAACAAGCAGTTTGTTCAGCTCTTTCAGAACAATTTCTTTTAATACAACCGTTCTGATATAATGCGCCGTGCAGGCTTCCTTGTCGTGTGCGTAAGTTGAACATTTTAAATGCTCTTGGTCGTCATTAAGGTATTTTGACCTGCAAAGATACATTTTACTGCCGCAATCCGCACAGTAAACCATTCCCGAAGACGGATTAGTTTCACCACATTTCTGAATTCTGCGTTTGTTTTTACGCAATTCCTGTACCAAATCAAAATCGTGCTGAGAAACAATCGGTTCGTGCGTGTTCTCAAAAATTACCCATTCCTCTTTGGGGTTGTCTATTCGCTTTTTGCTCTTGTAGGATTTGATATACGTGCGGAAATTTACAGTATGTCCTGCGTATTCAGCTTTTTCAAGAATGTTGTCAATAGTCTGTTCTCCCCAGCGATGAAGTTTTGCGTTAGGATGACCTGCATTTCTTCCCTTGGATTTGGCATAAGCGGTTGGAGTAGGTATTCCTTCTTCTGTAAGGATACGAGCAATCTGCGTTGGCCCATAACCGTCAATGCAAAGCTTGAAGATTTTCCGTACAATAGGTGCGGTTTCTTCATCAATAATCCAGAGGTTTTTATCTGTTTCTGACCGCATATACCCATAAATCGGAGATGACAAATGCTTTCCCGACAGACCCTTTGCCTTGAAAACAGCCTTAATCTTCTTCGAGGTGTCACGAGCAAACCAGTCATTGAAAATATTCTTGAATGCCATAAGTTCATTCTCGCTCTTAAATGTATCAACATTATCATTGATGGCAATGTACCGTACATCGTAGTCAGGAAACACTATTTCTATGTACTCGCCAGTTTTAAGGTAGTCACGTCCAAGTCGTGACAAGTCTTTTGTAATAACCGTTTCAAC
>CALATN010000200.1 GCA_937891895.1 uncultured Clostridia bacterium | reverse complement strand
GGTTTCGGCTTTTCGGTAAGTGCGAATTTGCCTTTTTCTATGTAGGTGTATGTCAGCATAATTTTCACCTTTCTTTGTTAATCTTCAATCTCGGAAATAATTTTCCAATTTAATATCTGAGTCAATATAAACAGCTCCAATATACAAACTGTTGTGTACTGTAATTTCCATGCCGTTCAGTTCGTATATCTGTGTTTCTGATCCATCAACATCATTCAAATGTTGTCCTTTTTTAATATCAGGAATATGCTTTTCTAACGCAGAACACTGTCTGACAAAAATATTTCTATCAGCTTCTGTACAAATGGTATAATGATACATATTCAGCCCTCCATATTGAAGTTCCATCTATCTTCTCAGTTAATCTTCAATCTCAGAAATGAAAAATTCGTTCATCATATCCCAGCTGTTACAATTCTCCTGCGGCAGATTTTTCATTAACTCGTCAAACCTTGCAATGCCTTCCTTCAGAAAAATATCAATATCCAACACCGGCTTGATTTCAGCTTTTTCAGGGGAATTAAGCTTGATATCAAGAAGATAATCAACAGCTGAACGCAGCGAGTCAGGAAGCA
Organism: uncultured Clostridia bacterium; assembly: GCA_937891895.1. Classification (GTDB taxonomy): domain Bacteria; phylum Bacillota; class Clostridia; order Oscillospirales; family Ruminococcaceae; genus RGIG8773. Next base: position 9,507 of record CALATN010000200.1, on the reverse strand, counting down.
TTGCTTCTGCAAGAGTATCAAACAGCACAGGCGGCGGGGTTTTGTTTTCCATTACCCAATGGCAAGCGAGAAGCGGACGGAGTGCATAAAAATATTTTTTCGGTTTTACTACTTCGCCAAGCAGATAATTTTTCATATTGCTTTTCGCTGTGTTCAGATAATGGTACATCGTATTTTTTACCGAAAAATATTCATTCATAAGCGGCTTAATCTTGTCGCAGAAATCTGTTCTGCAATAGCAAATCGGAGAATTAAGCCACTCGTAAAGCGTTGGATTTGACTTATACAGCAAACGCAGAGTTTTGTCCAAATCCCAACCGTTTACGTCCCATATATCGTCAACGGGAATTTCAATTACATCGCGTGGCTGATTAAGCTTCAGATATTCGTTGCGTGGACGCTTATATATAAAGCGCACGTCAAAATCGCTGTCGGGTGAAGCAAATCCCCATGCCCTGCTGCCCGACTCAACTGCCAGCAACACTTTTACGTTATATTCATTTTCAATTTCCCGAAGCTTTTCGGGAACAAGTATATTCATTTCCTGCTGTGTCATAGTTTACTCCTTTATTTAATGGGAATTTTATTTCAATGCGTTATTCTCGGAATAAGGTTGTCGTTTTAATACTTTTCTGTCTGATCAATCATTTTCTGCAATACGGGCACCCGTCATCATCACCTGCTGAAAAATACACTTTACCACAGCTGCCACATTCTTTTCTCTCCGCTAATGCCCTCCAGGAATGGTATTCCTTAAAGGCAGGGTCATTCTGAAGTTCCTGCTGTGTTCCTGTGTATGGAACCAATGCATAAGTTTCGCCGCTATATCTGCTTGAAACAAGGCAGTAGAAACCGTGGAACAGGGTTATTTCTTCATTATCAATCAAACGGTTATATGTATCAATAATATCTTGACCGCAATCGATATACATTTCTCTTGTAACTCCGCCGTAGTCGCCGCACAATTTCAGAAATTCGTACTTATCCATTTTATCAGCCTCACATTAAAATCTTTCAGAATTATTATATCACAAATGTTCCTGCAAAACAATAACGATGTCATCATTGCGTTTGGTGAAAAAACTTTATAATCAGGACAGATATGCAAATGTCGGGTTTAGGGATAATAGTGTTCAATAAAAATTGAAAGGATTGGTATGTTATGTACCAATCCTTTTTATTGAAAACCACTATTAAACATATTTAATAACGATACTGTCTTGATTTTTTCTTTGATTGGAATTATAATTAAGTAAATCATTGTCTGAATTTACAGGAGGTCATAATATGAGAGATTATCCATATCACGTTTATGTAGAAAGCGACAGAAAGCAAATGTTCATTCTTCCATCAGTTGCCAGACTCCATGACGGTGTTGGAATAATTGGATATGTTTTTTATAAACTTAAATATTCAGATGAAATATCGCTCATCGGAAAGAAAATCAAAGAAAGCTTCGATTATATAGGTTCAAAGTATGTAAATAATGAAGATGCTGACATGAGTGGAAAATATAAAGGTATCCCTTGGAAAAAACGTTCAATGGTATCCATAACCAAAAAGGAGGACGGAACATATTCCGTTACGCCGACCTACGTTGATCATGAAATAATGACTTGCAGTTATCTGGACAGCCAATACTATCCCTCTGACATATCGGATGAAGAGCTTGGAAAAGCTGTTATTGAAGGACTTGAACGTGCATATAATTATTCTCTTAGAAAAGAGATTGCCGTTTACTTTTCGGAAAAAGAGGGGCTTCTTTTTGTACCGATGGCAATAAACAGGACAGGCTTTGTGCTAACTGATTTCTGCCGCTGTGTAAAAGCACCGTACAATGCTGAAGATATACGCTCGGCAATTGACGAAGCCGTAAAATTTGTTGATGAAAATCCCGAGGACAAACGCACCAACAAAGAACGTAAAGAAAATCTTCCGTGGCGTGAATATACAAAATACAAAAGCTTACACGGATTTGTAAAATCACATCATTGCTTCGAGATACATGTCCTGACAGACGGAACGCATATATTTATCCCGACGCTGAGGTTTGACAGCTATGATTCCCAGTTTATCGAATATAATACCGTTAAGAAAACATACAATGGCGGAATTACCAATAATGAATTAAAGTCTGAAATATTTGAGTCTCTTGAAATATGCGACCTCATCTATAAAAAGCACAAAGAAAACTGTCATCACGAAATTTTCTTTGCTTATATAGATAAATTGGCTGAGGAACGTAATCGCAGATAAGATAAATAATAAAGACAAAACGTGGTTGCCCATAATGGACAGCCACGTTTTTTATTATAAAGTTATCCCTTATGTACCCTCTCCCCAAACCCGAACATTCCGAAGCAGAATTGCTCCCATGGTGTCAATGTTGTCTCGCATAGTGCGTCTGATTTCCTTTGGGATTACCACACGACCCAGGTCGTCAATTCTTCTGACAATACCCGTAGCTTTCATTGTATATTCCTCCGTTTATTAGCTTTAATTTTGTTGCTCTAATAGTTTTTCACGGAGATTTTGGATTATACATTTCATTTTTTTATTTGTGTTTTGATAATTTTGGTATTTTATTTATAAAGCTGAAAACAATCTGTTTTAGCTCATCAAGCCCGTACCGTCTCTTGATTCTGTTACGGATACTTTACGTCTGCTACATAGTATTCCCAATCAGACTTTGGTCGAGCTCATACAAAACAGCGTCAATTTCAGTTATGTCATACATCCTATTCTCAATGAAATACTTTATTATCAGGTCAAATTTAATATTGTTTGACAATGTGTAACCCGCTCTTTCAAGCAAGGTCTGTGTTTCATCAAGGTCAAGCTCCAGTGCAAGGGCAAATGCAAGTGCAGTTTGTTTCTTGGGCTTATAGTTAATGTTGCTGCGTATTTTCGAAAACAGTCTGCGGTCAATCTGAGCTTTATTGTATATCTGACTGTCAGTGCAGCCCTTCTCATCAATCAGACGCAGCAAGGCTTGTGAAAAGGTTTCGTCAGGCTCGAAAATGTCAGGAACAGAATACGATGCCGACTCACAGGAACGCAGCTTTGCCCTGCCGACAGGAGCACGCAGCATTATTGGACTATCGCAGTAATAATCCGCTTCATTGCACTCTTCAATATAGTTTTCTTCTACATATCTGCAAACATCATCAAGCAGACTTTTGTTTATCCTTGTTCCGTCTTTTCTGCCCTTGAACAGCATCGTATATCATCCTTCCGCAAGTCTTACTACTACGGAAAACCGCCCGAAGTTAATCAGGCGGAATCCGATAAGGGTATATTTTCGAAAATATTATAATGGAGTATCTTTATTATAGCATTTGACAAGCTGCTTGTCCAGTATTTGATGGTCACAATAACGTACAGCAAATTTATCCGCTGAATTTTTCTATGCTTTTTACCTGTGTCTTGATTTGAAATCCTCGTCAGCTCTTTTTCTCCATCCTGACGATTTGCTCAGCTTCATTCCACGCCGCACACTTGTTACAGCGGCGGACATTGCTTCATACTGAATTTCACTTCCCAGCACATCACAGCAATAATCAACCGCTGTTTCCTTTGCGATGCCAATGCTTTCAGCTGTTTCTGCAGCGTCAATATTTGCCCCCAGAAAAACAAACTCCCAGCCCTGTTCTTCCTGCTGTCTGCTGATAAGCTTTTTAACGTCCTTTGATGTGTAATGTCTGCTGGCGTTTTCCATTCCGTCTGTTGTAATTACGAAAAGAGTGTGTTCGGGGACATCCTCCTCACGAGCGTACTTGTGGATTTTAGCAATGTGCTTTACAGCATCGCCGACAGCATCAAGAAGTGCCGTACAGCCGTTTGGACAATAATCCTTTTCCGTCATTTTTTCAACCTCTGCAAGAGGAATTCTGTCGTGAAGAATTCTGCTGCTGTTACTGAAAAGAATTGTCGAAACAACCGCCTCGCCCTCTTCATTCTTCTGCTTGCTGATAAGGCTGTTGAAGCCGCCGATTGTGTCCTTTACAAGGTCACACATAGAGCCGCTTTCGTCAAGGATAAACACGATTTCAGTAAAGTTTTTTCTCATAAAAAATCCCTCCGTATGTTTTTGTACTTTTATTGTACAACATACGGAAGGCGATTTGGTCGCTTGAAATGCGACATTTATTCAAGCCTTGTCATATATGACAAAATGCAAAACTCCACCTTCCGTTACAGAAGATGGAGTTATTTTACTTACGCCCAGGGGTCAGCCTCTACGGGCACTCTTATATCAGACAGACACTGGATTTCCACAAGAAACCACTGTCCTGTTGACGGCTTTTTACGCAGACGGACTGCACGCGGTGAATCCGCTCCGCTGCTTGTGACATACATTGTTGCATAATTCTCCTGAGGATAGGAATACGGTGTTTCCATTACAGTTATGGTATAAGGCTTTGTCGGGACATAAGCATTTTCAGGTGTTGCTCCTGCAAAATAGGAAAAGGTCTTATAATATTTCCCTGCAAGTCTTTCCTTGATAAACTGCTTCTCAAACGGAGAAACATCGTCAGGTCCCTTTAAAAAGTCAAGCATTTCAAAGACAGCGCTTTCATTCTTTTCAAAGCTGCAAAGTGCCGCTAAAACCAATGCCGTGGTTTTGAAGGGTGAGTCAAGTGACGCCTCGGGAAGTGCCTGCAGTTCATTCAGGCTTGCAGGTAATGCTTCAAAGGTAAATCTTTCTTCTTTGTTTGCCATAATTTTTCCTCCTGTCCAACAGATCATACACTAATTTGCTCACGTTTATTAACAATTTAATTGTACTTTATTTTAGATTGCTTGTCAATATTATGCGGAATATTTATTTGACGGCAGGTCGATTTTCGACCGCACATTCAATTATTGTTTTAAAGCAGATTTTATGCTATAATAATTACAAATCTTAATTTGCGGAGGAAGCTATGAACAGACCATACATAATTTGTCATATGGTAACGTCCATTGACGGCAAGGTTACCGGAAATTTTCTGTTTCGCTCCGAATGCATTGGTGCGACGGAAATATATTATGATATCAACAGAAAACTGAAAGCAGACGGATTTATCTGCGGACGTGTTACAATGGAGGGCAGCTTTACGGGCGGTTATTATCCCGACCTTTCTGAGTATGCTCCTGTAACTGACAGGACTGACTTTATTCCGCAGAATTTATCGGGCTTTTATGCTGTTGCGTTTGACACGAAGGGGAGACTCGGCTGGAAATCAGAAAAGATTATTGACCCTGACGGTGATGTGGGATATGATGGGGCACAGATTATCGAGGTTCTTACGGAACAGGCTGACGACTGCTATCTCGGATATCTTAAGGCAATGAAAATTCCGTATATTTTTGCGGGAGAAACGGAAATTGATGTCGGGCTTGCACTTGAAAAGCTCAGACAAGCTTTTGGCTGTGAAACGCTGCTGCTTGAGGGCGGAAGTATCATCAACGGTGCATTTCAGCGTGCAGATGCAATTGATGAATTAAGCCTTGTTGTTGCTCCTGTTGTTGCGGATAAGGATGACAAGCCGCTTTTTACAGACAGCATTGTTGCTGATTTTGAACTTATCAGTGTTGAAAGCATCAATGGAAATATTGTTATAAACTACAGAAGGAAATAAAAATCACCCGTTGCCGAAAGGAAATCTCCTGACGATGACGGGTGAAGTTATTATATCTTGATTTTTTTGAACAGCACGGGGCATAGTCCCATTACAACAAACACAAGAAGGAAATATCTTATTGCGTCGATTACAAAGCATATCTGAGCGATGTCTGTTACCTTGAAAACCTTTATGCCTTCTTTCACGGCAAAGGCTGCCGCTATTCCTATTACTATGCGGAGAAGCTTTTTACCCTTGCTTACATCGTATCCGATTGGTGCATATTTTTCCTCGAAGCTTATTGCAAGAGGAATACCTGCAACCATACCGTAGAACTTGTAAAAATCCTCAAACAGCGGCTCGGCGTTGAACATAAAAAGTGCCGCAAAGGGTGTGAGAATTATTATCATTCCGAAATAAAGCCTGTTCTTGTTTTCTGTTTTGTCGTAAATGATACATCCCACAGTACCGAAAGCCGTACCGAGCACAACGCTTACGATTACATCACTGGGGTAATGTGCACCGAGATACACTCTTGAAAAGGCAACAAGCAGAATGAGCAATGCCGTTACTATGGTAAACCAACGCTTTTTCAGTTCCATTGCACAGATGCTTGTCCAGGTTGCAAAATTCTGTGTATGACCGCTCGGAAAGGAATAACCCGTTGCGGTATCGGGTCTTACACAGGTTACTTCACCCGATGCAAATGGTCTTGGAACTTTTGCAATGTTCTTTATTACGCCGTTGACGCTCATTGATGACATTGTGATGAAAAGAAGCTTCTGCGCCTTTTTCTTATCGAATGCAAACCACATCGTCACAATTATAAGCACGAGGATAGTTTCCTCACCGAATATAGTTATAAGCTCGAAAAAAGTATTCAGGAAATCGTTTCGTATTCCCTCAAGAAATTTTAATATGTCCATTTCTATTCCAAACATTCAGGCACCCCTTTATTTGTATCTCTGGCACAGGTCAGCAGCAATGCTTTCCGTAATGAATTTCATACGCTTTGCCCGTTTTATATTATACAACATCTGCACAGAATTGCAAGGTTTTTGCTGCATTTTTATTTTCTCATCACAAAATATCCCATACCCTTTTTAAAGGATATGGGACTGAATTATCTTTCAAACGGTTTATTGAATGAGCCGATTTCTATAAGGTTTCCTTCGGGGTCGGCTATGTAGCAGGTACGCTGTCCCCAAGGCTCTGTTTCAGGCTCAAGCACAGAGACCGCACCCTTTGAAATTACGTCTGCGTAGACCTTGTCAACCTCCTCAAAGGTGTCGACGTAAAGTGCGATTTCAAAGTGACCGTTGAGGTCCTTGATATATTCGTATTTACGGCTTGTCATCTTCTCAAAATCGTTTCTGCCGTAGAGAAGAAAAAGTGTGCCGTCTTTAATGAGGTACACGTTTGAGGTATCCTCTCCCTCCTTGATTTCAAAGCCCAGCACGTCACGGTAAAAGCGTATCATTTTACCCATATCGTTTACAAATAAACCAAATCCATCGAGCTTCATAATGTTACCTCCATTTTTTATCTTCATAAGCCGGGACTTATGCAACATTTTAATATGTAACACGTGTTGCATAATCTTTGCTTCATTATATCATAATCAAAAACTTATGTCAATCAACTCATTAAACGAGTTTAATTTAAAAGCCCGACCGAAGTCGGGCTCTTTTATTTATTTTACAAATCTGAATGACTTGAAGTCGAAGTCGCTGCCCGGGAGGAAGGTGAAGGAAACCTTACACTTGCCATTAAGCTTTTCAATCGGGAAAGTACGTTCGGTGTATTCATCCGCGCCCTCAAATTCAGCGATGAGTCTTGCGTCGGTATCGCCGCTTACGAGGATATTGATACTGTTCAGCGGAAGCTTTGACTTGCCTGTAATTACAACGGCTGACGGAGCATTATCGGTGAAGTCGAACTCGCCGAAATCAAGGACAACGTTGTTGCCGATACCTGTTACGTCATCTGCGTTTACGGTAAACTTATCGCCGTAAATTTTTTCACAGTTAACAGCTTCAAGCTCAGCAAATTCCTTTGCACGCTTTTCAAAGAAGAAGCCTTCGATATCAAATCCGTTATTTGATTCGAACACGATTGTGTGCACGCCGCGAAGTGTTTTGGTCAGCTTATAGGTTTCAGGGATATAGGTGAGCCAGATTGACTTTTTCTGATATGTAAAGTCGCCGATAAGCTCTCCGCCCTGCTCTGGAATACCGTCGTAAACCTTAATACCCACAGCGTTTGTGCAGTTGGCGAAAATCGGGAAGGTTACGGTGTCACTTCCCACAGCACCGAAGTCGACATTTTCAAAGCCGAACCAGCTTCTTTCGTAGGCAAACTTTGCGCCGTGCTTGATGCCGTTGTTGATGTTGTCGCTTGCAACTGTATGCAGGCCGCCGAGAACAAGCTCGTAAGGATTGAATGTAGCTGTACCCAGCCCCTCGCCTGTAAGTTTAAGCACGGAAATGATATGATACTTATCCGTGCCGTTTTTGCACAGCGCACGGAGATAGAATTCGCCGTCGCCCTTGCAGTGCACGATAACATTTCCGCTGTCAACGGAAACAATTTCCGCAAGGTTTGAGTCAATGCCGAGAACGGTTGTTATACGGTACTCGATTTCGCCGCCATACACAGCATTTGCAGGGTATATTTCCGTGCTGAAAGTAAGCTCCTTATTGTCGGGAGTAAACACGTTCTTTTCGCCGACGAGAGCAATTTTTCTCACTGGAATATCGCTTTCGTACTTCGGACAATCTGCTTCACGGTCGGTATTTTCCATTATTGCGGAGATGCCCTCTGTAACCTCAGTGGCAACAGCTTCAAGGGTGAGCGTGCTGTCGGGGAGGGACGGTGAGGAAACCTTCACGCTGATTTCGCCTGCTTCGGTTTTAGCGGCGATAATTGCAAGAAGCTTACCTGAGAAAAGGCGGCGGGACGTACCCTTATACTGCTCGTAGTCGGTTGAGTCGCCGTTGTCAAGACCAACAAGTCTGCCTGCGCCGCTTACGTTTACAAACACACGGTTATTTGCGTTTGCGACAAACTCACCGCTTTCGTCATAAGCGGAAATGTCAACAAAAATAAGGTCTTCGCCGTCTGCCTTGAGAATTGTCTTGTCAGGGATAAGACGGATTTCAGCCGTATCGCCGAAGGAACGCTTCACGTCACGGGCAATTTCGTTTCCGTTTTCGTCGTAAGCGATTGCACAAAGCTCACCCTTTTCGTACTTGATAATTGTATCGAGGGTAAGCTCCTTGCCGTGGAGGTGGTCGATTTCCTTTGAAGCAATTTCGCTGCCGTTGAAGAACAGCTTTACAAAAGGTGCGTTTGTTGTTACACGGACGTCAATTTCCTGACCAACCGTGAAATCCCAGTAAGGGAAGATGTGCACGAACGGAGATTTTTTATAATCTGTCCACTCGGCACGGAAGACGTAAACGCTGTCCTTAGGGAAGCCTGCGGTATCGTACTGGCCGAAGTAGCTGTTCTTTGTGGAATACGGAGTAGGCTCGCCGATGTAATCAAAGCCTGTCCAGATGAACTGACCTGCACAGAATTCAGCGTCACGGTCGGGGATGATGCACGCTTCGGTATTCTTTGCGCCCCAGCCTGTACAGCAGTTGCCGAGGGAGGAACACTGTTCATCGTCGTCGGCAAGGACGGACTGTGAAAGCGGGAAGTGATAAATTCCGCGGCTCTGGATTACGGAGGCTGTTTCGCTTCCGTAAATCATCCAGTCGGGGTGCTGTTTGTGATGTTCGTCATAAAGTCTTTCAGCGTAGTTGTAGCCTGCCAGCTTGACGATATCGGCACACTTCTGTGCGTTTTCACTCTGCATATAGTTTGAGCCGATTGTAACATAGCCGTTGCAGCGTGG
>CALATN010000199.1 GCA_937891895.1 uncultured Clostridia bacterium | reverse complement strand
TCCCGTTTTTACGAGAACATCATCGGCAGAAGCATGAAGCTCCTCCACGGCACCATGCCCGCCTTTGACGGTCAGATCGCCAGAAAATTCAATCAGGTCAGCGCACTGGGTAAAATTCTTGATCCTGTAGCTGACAAAATTCAGCAGATTACTATCGCTGTTATTCTTCTCATTGAGTTCCATAATGCTTCCGATCCCTTTATGAAGGCATTCGGCTATGTGTTTATTGTTTTCCTCGCCAAGGAGGCCATTATGCTCATCGGAGGTCTTGTTATGCTCCTTTTCGGCATCAGACCCGGTGCTGCTGAAATTTTCGGCAAGCTTGCCGAATTTTGCCTTGACTATGTGAATGAGAAGAAAATTCCTGCCTACAACGAGGAAACAGGAAGCGGCGTGCTCCGTCACATTTACATCAGACGCGGCTTTCACAGCGGAGAAATTATGCTCTGCTTTGTTGTTAAGAACGATAAATACAAGACTCTTTTTGCCGACCTTGGCACACTTGCGGCGGAAAAGTTTGACGGCATAAAGAGCGTTGTTATGAACATAAATCCGAAAAACACCAACGTTATTATGGGCGACAAGAACGTTACTCTCTGGGGCAATGACGAGATTTGCGACGTGCTCTGCGGCAAGAAGATTACCCTTTCACCGATGTCCTTCTATCAGGTGAACACGGCTCAGGCGGAGAAGCTTTACAACTGCGGTATGGACTACGCTGAGCTTACGGGCGGCGAAACTGTTCTCGATTTGTACTGCGGTGCGGGAACAATCGGCTTGTCATTTTCCGACAAGGCTGGCAAAATCATTGGCTGTGAGATTATCCCCGAGGCCGTTGAAAATGCGAAACACAACGCTGAGGCAAACGGTGTTACAAATGCTGAATTCTACTGCGGTGACGCAGGCAAGCTCGCAGAAAAGCTTGCGAATGAGAACATCAAGCCTGACGTTGTGGTTATAGACCCGCCGAGAAAGGGCTGTGACGAGCTTACTCTTGACAGCATTGTGCGTATGGCTCCGAAACGTATTGTAATGATTTCCTGCAACCCTGCAACTGCGGCAAGAGATGCTAAGCTCCTTGCAGAGAAGGGTTATGCTCCGAAAAAGGTGCGTGCGTTTGACTTGTTCCCGAGAACGAGTCATGTCGAATGTGTTTGCAAATTCGAAAGATAACTGATACCGACGTAAAGTATGAATTTTCCGTAAATATTACTGCAAAAAACTTGACTGTAAACCTTGTTTATACCTTATAACATAAGTAAAAAGGAGGTTTATGCATGACAATTAAACAGCTTGAACAGCAGCTTGATATTCCCAGAGCTACAATCAGATTTTATGAAAAGGAAAACCTGATTGCTCCAAAAAGAAATGATAACTCATATCGTGAGTACAGCGATGAAGATGTTGCTGTTTTAAAGAAAATTATCATTCTGAGAAAAATCGGATTGTCGGTTTCAGACATCAGAAACGTATTGGACGGAGATTGTTCCCTGCAATCTTTACTTGACAAAAATATTTCAGAACTTCAAAATCAAATCAAGGAGCTTGAAGGTGCAATCAGTATCAGCAAGACTATGCAGAACAGAAACGAGGATTTTTCCAGTCTTGATGAAAATATCTACTGGACAGAAATCAACGAAATGGAAAAATCGGGAGTAAAATTTGCTGACATACTGAATGATGTTGCAGAATTTGAAAAAAGAGTTGTACTCAATGAGTTTGCACTTATAAATCAGGACGGGCAAATGCTGTATGGCTTAAAAGAAAGCATTATAAGAGCAATTGGTTTATGCGTATTTTCGGGACTGCTCTGGTTTCTGTTTGAAGGTCAGGACCGAACGCTGAAAAATTTTGCGGAAGGCTTCTTTATGCCATTTGTATATATTATTCTTTCTTCGGTATTCGGTTTGCCTGTTTATTTTATCGGGAAGAAAAACCCACAGCTTGCCAAAAAAATAAAGAAGATAGGAACTGCTATAGCGGTGGCAATTACAATCGGATTGCTTATCGTTGCAATAATTTTAAAAAGCAGAGAAAGCATTTAAAGGAGCACCTATGATAATTCTCGTTGATATGGACGACACAATCGAAAACCTGACGGAAGCGTGGATAAACTATGCAAACAAGCGGTTTCACACAGCTGTCAATGCGGCTGATATTACGACGTGGGACCCGTCAGAAGCGTTCACAACCGTTTCCCACGAGGAAATGTATGCGCTCTTGCTTGAAGACGAACTGTATGAAACGGTTGAGCCCTTTGAGGGTGCGGCGTACTACCTGCAGAAGCTGATTTCCGACGGGCACGAAGTTTTCATTGTCACAAACTCGCCTTATCAGGTGATGAAAGCAAAAATGGAAAAGGTGCTGTTCAGACACTTCCCTTTCATTGACTGGAAGCACGTTATCATCACGGGAAACAAGCCGCTTATCAAGGGAGATGTGCTGGTTGATGACGGCGTACATAATCTGCTGGGCGGCGATTACGCAAAGCTGCTTTTCACCGCGCCACACAACCGATGCTTTGACGCTGAGGAAAATGGTATGGTGAGGGTGAATTGCTGGGAAGAAGTCTACAAAGCTGTTACAGAAATCTGATTACATTTATTTGGACACAAACAGGACGGAGGATTACAATGAATAAAAGCTTGCTGAGAAAAATTCTTTTGGTAATTGTTTCTGCACTTAACTGGTTCTTCTCTGTAGGATATGTAAGAGAACTGTTTCTAACTATGTTCAAGGAAAATCTGATTGAATACACTGACAAAGCAATTGTTGACGGTGCTGATATTTCACCATTCGTCAATCTCGGCGTTGTGGCAACAAATGGCTTTGTTTCGTTCATTATGCTTATCGGATATGTGTTTATTACAACCATATTCATTGCAATTTTTGCAGTAATACTCCGTGTGGCAACAATCAGAAAAACTGATACCGTTGAACAATCCGAAGTTAAATTTACAAAATGGTTCATCATCATCTCCTCAGCGGCAGCATTTATTGTTTCTATCCTTGTTTCAAACATAAGTATGGTTATGTATGCATTGACACTTTCATGGCAGCAGCCGTTGTTTATGCTGCTGATTTACTACCTGCCACTGAGAAACCGCTTCAAAAAGGGATGTGAAGACGTTTCTTCCGATAACATCAACTAAAAGAAAGGACTGTATTCTATGGAACTGCGAAAGTTTGCAGCTGTGCTTGCTATTGCATCCGCACTTGTTTTTACTGCTTGTGGCAGCACTCCCACAGGGGACAAGTCTGCCCGCAACGGCGACAGCTTATACAAGGAGCAGAAATATACTGAGGCATTGGACAGCTACTTTGAGGCGCAGGAAAAAGGTCTCAACGCATACCGTGAAGAAAAACTTTACGCAGGAATTGCCGCTTGCTACTGTCAGCTTGGCGAATACGAAAAAAGCATAGAATACTACAATAAAAGCCTTGAGATTGAACCTGCAAACTTTGAAGCGTGGGTAAATCTTGGGGTTGCGTACCGAAAAACGGGCGACCGTGACAAGGCCATGGAAAGCTACCAAAAGGCACTTGAATACGACCCTGAGAACAACGCTTCCGTTCCGCTATATACAAGTCTTGGCTCGATTTACATTGAGCTTGACAAGCCTATGTCGGCGATAAGCTATCTTGAAAGGGCACGGGAATTCTATCCCGAAAAAGCCGATATCCACGCGTATCTTGCCATTGCCTACAAAATGGCATTTGAGCCTGCAAAATCTACGGAGGCACTTGAAAAAGCGAAGGCTTTGGGGTATCCGAAGATTGATGCAATTCAGGAGCAGTTGAACAAATTGGATTAAAAGTTTCGTCCACCTTTTCAAAGGTGGCAGGTTTCCAAAGGGCAGAGAGCGAAACACCCCTTTCGTTCCAAAACGGAGAAAGGGGTGAGAAAAACGACAGTTTTTCGAGGGGAAGCGTACAAGACCGCTTCCCCTTGTTTTAATTATAAATAAACTTTACCTTTAAAACGTGCCAGTGGCACGTTTTAAACACAATGTCCTTACTTATATTTTACGCACTTATTCAAAAAATCTTCAATGCCAATTCCTAAAACCTCGTATTCGTTACCGGTATCAGCGTAAATAGTCTTGCTTTCACCAACAAACAATATTACCTGACCATTTACTGCACCAAATGGCACAACCGCTTCTGGATATTTATCTTGGTAATCCTCTGCTGACATTACTGTATCAACACCATAACCTTTCACAGAAAATTCAATGTCACCAAAGTAAGAAACAATGCCAAGCTGCTCAATTTCACACTTGCTAAAAGAAAAAGATATGCCCTCAAAACTCTTAATTATTTCATAAGCATATTCAAAAACATAATATCCTTTATTATCAATCAGCTGACGGATACATTCATCAGCTGTATCACAAATTCTGCTCTCTTTCCAACCTGCTGAATACAACTTGTCAAGCACATTTTTATCAATCTTTGAAATGTCAATCATATCTGTTCACCATACACAAACGGGAAACGATTTAAAACCGTTTCCCGTTTTATTTTATCAATATTCAAGCTTCTTGTTGAGGTAAGCAACAAGGTCTTCTATCTTAACTCTTTCCTGTTCCATTGTATCTCTGTCACGAACTGTTACGCAGCCGTCCTTTTCAAGTGTATCAAAGTCATAAGTGATACAGAAAGGTGTACCGATTTCGTCCTGACGGCGGTAACGCTTACCGATCTGGCCTGCTTCATCGTAATCAACGCTGAAGTGCTTGGAAAGCATTGTGTAAACTTCCATAGCCTGATCCTTGAGCTTCTTTGTAAGAGGAAGGACAGCAGCCTTGATTGGTGCAAGTGCTGGGTGGAGGTGCATTACTGTACGAATGTCGCCCTCACCGATTTCTTCTTCGTCATAAGCTTCACATACGATTGCGAGGAAAAGTCTTTCTACGCCGAGAGATGGCTCGATAACGTATGGTACGTACTTCTCGTTTGTTTCAGGGTCAAAGTATTCAAGGGACTTACCACTTGTCTTGATGTGCTGAGTAAGGTCATAGTCTGTTCTGTCAGCAACGCCCCAGAGTTCGCCCCAACCGAATGGGAAAAGGTACTCAAAGTCAGTTGTTGCCTTGGAATAGAAGCAGAGTTCCTCAGGAGAGTGGTCACGCAGACGGAGGTGTTCCTCGTCAATGCCGAGACCTGTAAGGAAGTCGCGGCAGTAGCCTCTCCAGTACTGGAACCATTCAAGGTCTGTGCCAGGCTTACAGAAGAATTCAAGCTCCATCTGTTCGAACTCACGTACACGGAAAATGAAGTTACCAGGTGTGATTTCGTTACGGAAGGACTTACCAACCTGTGCAACACCAAAAGGAACCTTCTTACGTGTTGTTCTCTGGATATTTGCGAAGTTAACGAAGATACCCTGTGCAGTTTCAGGACGGAGATAAAGCTCAGCCTTGGAGTCCTCAGTTACACCCTGGAATGTCTTGAACATAAGGTTGAACTGACGGATGGAAGTAAAGTTCTTCTTACCGCAGTGTGGGCACTTGATATCATTGTTTTCGATGAATTCGCTCATCTGCTCGTTTGTCCAGCCTGTTGGGTTTGTGCCTGTCTGAGTTTCGATAAGCTGGTCAGCACGGTGACGAGTCTTACACTCACGGCAGTCCATAAGAGGGTCGGAGAATCCACCGAGGTGACCTGAAGCAACCCAAGTCTGTGGGTTCATAAGGATTGCGCTGTCAAGACCAACGTTGTAAGGACATTCCTGAACGAACTTCTTGAGCCAAGCGTTCTTGATATTGTTCTTGAGGAGCACGCCGAGAGGACCGTAGTCCCATGTGTTAGCCAGACCGCCGTAAATTTCGGAGCCAGGGTAAACATAACCTCTGCCCTTACAAAGGGCAACAATTTTGTCCATAGTTTTTTCTGCCATTTCAAAGACCTCCATACCTATTTTCAATAATCAAATTTATCCAAGTAATTCTGCATTTCCACGCAGTTTTCCGCCAGCTCGGCAACTTCGCCGAAACCGTTCCTGTAAAGCTCAAGTACGACACTTCCACCGTATCCTTGCTCTTTAAGTGCGGTAAAGAAAGCTTTGTTGTCGTATTCCCCGAAGCCGAATTTCAGGCAATCCCCTGCTTTTCCGCAGTCGGAGAAATGAACATGTTTAATATTGCAGCCCAGTGCTTTAACCATTTCCGTCGGGTCATTACCCGCGCGGTGCGCCTGTTTTAAATCAAGCACAAAGCAAGCCTTATCACCAAGCGCATTTTTCATTTTTACGAGGAAATCAAGACTTCCGCCCGTACAGCGTGAAACATTTTCCTGAACAACACGCACACCGAAACTTTCCGCCGTATCCTGAAGACGTACAAAGCGTTCAAAGTAATCTTCATCCTCAATGAAATTCTCGTTCTTGTTTCCGTGGAGTACGAAGAATTTTGCACCAAAATCGTTCATATACTCAAAGAAACGCTTGTAGTAATCAAGCATATCCTCGACCCTGCGCTCGTAAGCCGTGAAAAGCATCATCGGCTCAATGCCGCAGGTGAACGGGTGCACCGAAACGACGTCGATACCATATTCCTTCTGCATCGCAATCATTTCACCCTTGTACGGGTCGGAAAGCTCACAATGGGAATTTACGAAAATTTCTGTAGTTCTTACACCTGTTTCAGCAAGTGACTGAAAAGCTTTTTCCAGTACCATCGGGTACAGGCAAGCTGTTGAAACTCCCGCTTTCACTGAAAATCACTCCTCAAAATGAAATGACAGCAGAACGGAAAACTCCGTTCTGCCGCATTATTATTGGTTTTCTTATGCGTGTCTGCGCTTTTTGCCGTGACTGTTCTTCTTGATTTTGTCCAGCTTTTCGGAAAGCATATGCCAGAGCGGACAAATGAAGCAAATAGATGAGTATGCACCGCAAAGCATACCAATCATCATCGGGAAGGAGAAAGAGAAGATGGAATCTACGCCATAAACAGCCGCTACAATTGTTACAACGAGCATTGCCATAATTGTAGTAAGGGATGTGTTGATAGAACGTGTAAGTGACTGGTTGATACTGAGGTTTACAATCTCAGCACGAGTCTTTGTCTTTCTGTAAAGAATTTCATTTTCACGGACACGGTCGTAGATAACGATTGTATCGTTGATTGAGTAACCGAGAATTGTAAGAATAACCGCCATAAAGTTAGCGTCGATAGGCATACCGCAGATAACGAATGTGCCGTATACAATCACACAGTCGTGAATAAGTGCGAGAATACCGCAGATACCTGCAAGCCAGCCACCGATATTCTTGAATCGGATAGCAATATATACAACAAGAACGATAAAGGAAAGAATAACCGCAACGATACACTTCAGGAAGAATTCCTTACCTGAGGATGGTGATACGTCGGAGGATTCCAGAAGCTCGATTGCGTTAGCTGCATATTTTTCTGTAATCGCATCAGTAAGTGCAATCTGCTTTTCAGAGGAAAGACCCTCATTGGAAATAAGTGAAAGCTGAATGTTCTTTCTTCCGGAAGTGAAGTCCTCACCGATTGTGGAAGTTACACCCATACCGCCGAGAGCGTCAACAGCTGTCTGTTCAAATTCAGACTGTATAATTTCGCCGTCATAAAGGAAGGTAAGAATTGTACCGCCCTTGAACTGAATGTCAAGGTTTACACCGAATATAAAAGTGGAGAGGATTGATACTGAAATGAGTATCGCAGAAATAATGAAGTAAATCTTCTTATTCTTGATAAAATCAAAATTAAACTTCACGCTTCGCACCTCCTCCGTAAAGCTTTGGATTTTTGAAAATCTTGAATTTTGAAAGTGATGAAAGCATCATTCTTGAGCAGAATACACCAAAGAAAAGGTTGAGAGCAACACCTGTCAGCAATGTGAAGCCGAAGGAGTAGATTGTACCTGCTGTGGATGGACCGAACATAAAGAATGCAAACTTGAGCATCTTGGAGAAGATACTGTCAGGTGTACCGAATGCACCCATAAGGATGATAGCAACAAGAATCATTGTCACGTTACCGTCGAGGATAGCGGAGAATGCACGCTTGAAGCCTGAATCGATAGCACCGTAAAGTGTCTTGCCGTTGATAAGCTCTTCCTTAATACGTTCGGAAGTAATAACGTTTGCGTCAACACCCATACCTACTGCGAGGATGATACCTGCAATACCAGGAATTGTGAGGATTGAACCTGCAACGAATTCAAAGTAGCCTGAGATGAATGCGAGTGTACCTGCAACCTGTCCGAAAAGGGAGATTACAGCAACCGCACCTGGAAGACGATAAGTAATAATCATAAATACAGCAATAAATGCAAATGCGATAACACCTGCAAGAACCATTGCTTCAAGAGCACCTGCACCAAGACTTGGGGAAATTGTGGAGAAGCTTGAAGTTACAAGCTTGAAAGGAAGTGCACCTGAGTTGATCTTGTCAGCAAGAGCCTTAGCGCTTTCGCCGTCAAAGTCACCTGTAATCTGAGCCTTGCCGTCTGTGATAGCTGTCTGAACCTGTGGATAAGAGAAACATGTTTCATCCATCCAGATAGAGATAACGCCTCTTGTTTCAGCAAGTCTTGTTGTAGCCTCGCCGAACTTCTTTGCGCCCTCCTCTGTAAGTTCAAGACTTACGAGCCATGTTGTTCCGTTGTCAGTCTGCTGATAAGCAGCGTAAGCTTCCTTGACATCAGCACCCACAAGAATAACATTTTCAGCTGTAACGCCTGTCCAGTTACCGAGTTCATCAGTTTCGTAGCCTTCACGGAATGTAAGCTGAGCAGTTTCGCCAAGCTCCTTTACAGCCGCTTCAGGGTCGAAGTTCTTTTCGCCTTCCTTCCATGGGAAGCGAACGATAATACGGTCGTTGTTGTAGTCAATGTAGCTTTCGTAGTCTGTGATACCGAGGGTAATCATACGCTGAACGATAACTTCCTTTGCAGCGTCAAGCTGAGCCTCAGTAGCATCAACGTCTTCAGGTGATGTAAATGTTACGTCAACACCACCCTTAATGTCGATACCGAAACGGATATTGTCGATACCCTTGATGTAAACTGTTTCCATATCACCGTAATATGTCTTGACACCGAAAAATACGGAAGCTGCAAAAAGCAGTATCAATCCAAAAACGATAAAGAAAACAGGCTTTTTAATCTTTGCCACGATTAAACCATCCTTTCTCGTTGTTTTTACAAACACAAATTATCGTTTAATTATAACATTTATTCACGGCTATGTCAATAGTTTAACTTATTTAACAAGCCTGATTTTATCCATTGAAGCAAAATTCCTGTTGGTGTAATAGCTGTCCTCGGTAACCTCACGGATTATTTCCACAAATGCGGGCATTTCAACAGCAGCAGTTTCCTCAGGAAGTTCAGCCTCCATTATTCCGTAACCGCTTTCCACAGCATTTTCAAACACGTCCAACTCAAATTTAAGCGTGCCGGCGGGAATAATATATCTGCGTTTTTTTATCACATTTAATATAGTACGCTTCTGCAATTCAACATACTCCTCCTCAGTAATTTCACGCTCATTTTCAATGCGTGACATACTGCTGCCTGTGCGCGCTTTCTCAGTATAGATAAACTTGTCATCCCAACGGCGGATACGTCCCTGAAATCCGTTCACAGGCTCAAGATAAGCCTGCTCAATATAATGGGACTCATATTTATCAAGGCAATCGGGAAGCCTGACAAGCCAGCGCCTTTCAATTTCAAGAAAAAGCAATTTCCCGTTTCTGCGTGCAATTGCTTCATCACTGTAAAAATTGTTTCCCGTAATTTCGGCAATCACCTCAAATCCGTAAGCTTCACCGTCACTTTCAAGAATCGCAGCGTTTTCCTCGTCCTTGTATACAGTAATACGGTAACCCTTGCCGTTACCAAAATTATCGGGATATTTTATAAGGAATTTTCTCGTGTAAGCCATATCGCATCTCCAATACAATAAAATAAGCGTACCTGTCGCCACCTTAAATACAGCAAAATTATATCACATTCCTCCATTGTTTGCAAGGAGATAAATTGGAATTTAACGGGGGATTGCGGAGACCTATTGAGGGAGACCCTTTTGAAAAAGGGTCATCCCTCAAACT
>CALATN010000198.1 GCA_937891895.1 uncultured Clostridia bacterium | reverse complement strand
GTCAAGTTACTTTTCTTATATTACTTTACAAAAGGTCGAAAAATGTAGTATAATAATAGAAAATTCTGGAGGTTCCCCGATGTACAGAGAATATTCCGCAGAACAGCTCAATGAACTTAAATCCGAGCTTCTTGCTCAGTATGAAGCCTACAAGGCAAAAAATTTAAAGCTTGATATGTCCCGTGGCAAGCCTGCCCCCGAACAGCTTAATCTTTCAATTGAAATGCTTACACACTGCCTTGACGGTGATTACAAGTCCGAAAACGGCATTGACTGCCGTAACTATGGTGTTCTTGACGGTATTCCCGAGGCAAAGGAGCTTATGCGTCCTCTTCTCGGCGTAGCTGAAGATGAAATAATTGTCGGCGGTAACTCCAGCTTACAGCTTATGTATGATACAATCGCACGTGCAATGCTTCTCGGCGTTTACGGCGGCGAAAAGCCCTGGTGCAAGAGCAGCAAGGTAAAGTTCCTGTGTCCTGCTCCCGGCTACGACAGACATTTTGCAATCTGTGAAAGCATCGGCATTGAAATGATCACCGTTCCTTATCTTGAAGATGGCCCTGATATGGATATGGTTGAAAAGCTTGTTGCTGAGGACGAAGCAATCAAGGGTATCTGGTGCGTACCGCTCTACTCCAACCCTGACGGAATTGTTTACTCCGACGAAACAGTAAGACGCTTTGCAAACCTTTCTCCAAAGGCTAAGGATTTCAGAATTTTCTGGGACAATGCTTACTGCGTGCACTACCTTAAGGACGCTCCTGACCGTATCCTCAACATTCTTGACGAGTGCAAGAAGACAGGCAAGGAAGATATGGTGTTCATCTTCGCTTCAACTTCCAAGATTTCTTTCCCTGGCGCAGGCGTTGCAGTAATGGCAGGCTCAGTAAACAATATGAAGCAGGTTGCAGGACTTATGGGTATTCAGTGCATCAGCTACGATAAAATCAACCAGCTCCGTCACGTGAAGTATTTCAAGGATATGGACGGCATTATGGCTCATATGGCTAAGCACAAGGCAATCCTCGCACCTAAGTTCAATATGGTGCTTGATATGCTTGACAAGGAAATCGGCGAACTCGGTATTCTTGAGTGGAACAAGCCGAACGGCGGTTACTTTGTTTCCGTCAACACACTCGACGGCTGTGCAAAGAGAACAGTTCAGCTCTGTAAGGAAGCAGGCGTTGTCCTCACAGGCGCAGGCGCAACTTTCCCATATGGCAAGGACCCTGCTGACAAGAACATCAGAATTGCTCCTACATACCCACCTGTAAGCGAGCTTGAACAGGCAATGAACATCTTCTGTATCAGCTTGAAGCTTGCATCTGCAGAAAAGCTTCTTGAAGCATAAAATAATCCGTACCTGACATTAAGTCGGGTACGGATTTTGTTTTATACAATAATAGTTACTTTCTGTTCAGAGTAAGGTGTTGTAGGCATTGTTTCCTTAGGCTCTGTGCTTTTAGGCACGGTTGTAACCTCAGGCTCCTTTTCCTCTTCTTCAAACGGGCCACGCATTTCAATCGCTGTGCCGTTTTCGTTGAGCCAACCCTGTTCCTCGTAGTACTCCTCGAGGCAAAGGCCGCTCTGCTTGATTTCGTTTGCGTAGTAAAGACCTACAAAGCGGTAGTGCCACGGCTCATAGATAATGCCCGTAACCTCCTGCTTGCCCTTCGGATAGCGGAGAATGAAGCCGTACTTATGAGCATTTTCATCAAGCCACTTGAACGCTTCGGTGTTTTCAAAACCGTCATCATCCATACTTGTATATTCCTCAGACATAATATCCATCGCAAGACCCGCATTGTGCTCGCTTTCACCGGGAAGCGCAACCTCTGCAAGTGTGTCGGCATAGGCCTCGTCATAGGTCATACCGCGGTTGTCAATTCTGTCCTGCACGCTGTTGTCAAAATTCTGCTGCTGATATTCGATTGTACGGTAAGCGGAAACAACCAGCAGGTCAATGCCGTCTTCCTTTGCAGCATTCAGCATATCCTCGAAGTAAGGTGCTGCACGGGAGTCAATGAAATATTCTCTCCAGCTTTCAAAAATCATCTTTGTTTCAATTCTGCTGTCGTAGTCCATCGGCAGCGGATTGTTCTTGTTAACAAGGAACATCGCCCATTTATTGTCGATATTCTCGTCCTCCTCTTCCTCCTCAGGCTCATCAAGAACGATGATTTCGGTTGTAGTTTCAGTAACAGCTTCCTCCTCGTCATTACCCTTGAACACGAAGGTTGTCAGCACGAATGCAAGGGCAAGAAGCAAAGCTGATATAATCAATAGATATTTTATTCCACGCAAAATTATTACTCTCCTTTGGTTTCTGTTTCGCTTTATTTTACGCATAGCAACTCTCCCGAAAAAAATATACTATCATTATACCACCATAACCGCCATTTTTCAACCTTAATTCTTGACAAAATAATACAAGCCGTGATATACTTTAATTATTAAATTTGAAAGGAAAATTTCAATGCGCTGTCCGTTCTGTAATTTTGAAGATACAAAAGTCGTGGACTCCCGTTCCATTGACGGAAAAAAGCGCCGTAGACGTGAATGTACAAACTGCGGAAAAAGATTTACTACATACGAAGCGGTTGAAATGCCCGTGCTTCTTGTTGTCAAGCGTGACAATTCCGTTGAACTTTTCGACAGGAACAAGCTTATCAAGGGTCTGTCCTCCGCTGTGAAGAAGCGTCCCGTTTCAATCGAGGACGTGAACAGGATTGTTGACACCGTTGAAAGCTGTTACGCAAACAATATGCAGAACCAGATTACATCGGCGGAAATCGGCGATATCGTGCTGAAAAGCCTGAAGGAAATGGACCAGGTTGCATACGTGCGTTTTGCATCGGTCTACAAGGATTTCAGCGACGTTGAAAGTTTTATAAATATCATCTCCGAGCTTAAAGGGGAATAAATCAAAGGGTATTAAGTCTGACTTGATACCCTTTATTTGATACTTGATTATATGAACATAAAAATATGCTAATAAGCAGAATATAAATGACCATATTTTTTCATAGGTATCATATCCTTATAATAAACCAATAGTACCACTGCTTCACAGTGATGAGTATTGCGATATTGGTACCAAACGATGTGCAAATGCAGGGTGTTTGCACTAAAGGTACGTTGTTACCGCAGTGATCGCATTTTTTGCGGAGTGCGCTATCTGACAACAGATCAAAAATTCAAATCATTAATGTTGACATTGTTCGTATCAAGGAGTATAATGTAATCATTTAACAACTTCGGAGGTAGCTATGTATATTTCTGTTAATGACGCGGCTACAAAATTTAATATCTCAAAACGACGTGTTCAAGTTTTATGTGAGCAGGGGCGTATTAGCGGTGCAAAAATGGTTAGCGGTGTATGGCTTATTCCTGAAAATGCACCAAAGCCCATTGATGGCCGAAGAAAGCATGTCGATGAAAATCAGATTGCTTTTTTTGATTTGTCGCCCAAGGCTCTCACTGTTGATGATGTATGTAAAGTTCTTTCTATATCGAAAGCAACTGCAAAGAACTGGATTCGTTTAGGAAAGATTATCCCAGACGCTGGCGATCAGCTGTTTAGTGCGGAATATATAGAACGATTTGTTTCTGAACTAAAATCCGGAGATAGCACAAAACTTAAAAGCCGACGAAACAAAAAGAGTGCTACTGGTAAAATTCTGTACAAGGATTATGTTCGCACTGCTTCAAACCAAAAGCTTGTTACTGAATTACTCGAATTATGTATATTTGAAACTGAAATTGATTTGTTAATAGTTCTTGCTAACTTTGCAGTTCAACTCTATTATCAGCGCCATGGCATAGAATATTCTGACAACAATGTTCTGCAGGAGTTTTTGGCCAAGACTCATACAGATGATTTTCATATCCTGATCAACGATTTGATTGGAAATAACACTATTGACCCTTTGCTGATCAAAAAAATGCTTCCGGCTTTGAGTAAGAAAATCATTTTTGTCAGGGGCGAAGATTCCTTAGGGTTTGTTTATATTTCTTTAAGAGACATCGCACAGCGTAAAAGTGCAGGTGCATATTATACTCCTGAAAGAGTGGTAAATGAGCTGATTGAAAGATTATACGAAAACGATGCGGATTTAAAATCAAGAACTTTCTGTGATCCGTGCTGTGGTACCGGCAATTTCTTGTTAACTCTTAGCACTAACGGAATTGATTGCTCTAACATATATGGACAGGACATAGATCCGACCAGTGTTTATCTATCGCGGATAAACATTGCGCTTATGGCACCTGAGCTGTCTGCAGCTGATTTGTACTCCAGAATCATTATCGGCAATACGTTATTCAATACGTTTGCTCAAAAATTCGATGTGATTTTTGGCAATCCTCCGTGGGGAAGCGATTTTTCAGAAGAAGATGCAAACAGATGCCGTTGCTTATTTGAAACTGCAGCAGGCAAAAGTCTTGAAGCATACGATCTGTTTGTTGAAAAGGCTTTAACTATGCTTTCTGCTAATGGTGTAGTGGCGTTCGTTCTTCCGGAAGCAATCATGAGTGTTGCTGCGCACGATGCTGTGAGAAGACTGCTGATCAATTCATGCTCGTTCAAATTCATCACCTATTTAGGCAACGTTTTTTCTGGTGTCCAATGTCCTTCGATTATTCTTGGTGTTGCGTCGGATGGAAAGAGAACCGCAGTTGGATGTAGAGTTTCTATGGGTAGCAAAATATTCACTATCCTGCAGCCGCGAGATTTCTCTGACGGAACTCTTGCACTCAATATGTCTGATGAAGAAAATGCATGCTTAGAAGCAATTTTGAACGTCAAAAATGCTGTGTACTTGAAAGGAAATGCAAAATTTGCACTTGGCATTGTGACCGGCAATAACAAGGAATATATTTCCAATCAAAGGGCTGACGATAATGAAGTCGTTTTGAAGGGTAGTGATATACAAAGATACAGCTTTGCATCATCAGGTAATTATATTCGTTTTGCTCCGGAGGCGTTTCAGCAAGTTGCTCCCACTGAAATGTACCGAGCAAAGGAAAAGTTGTTGTATCGCTTTATATGCGAAGTTCCTGTGTTTGCATATGATGACAAACAAACCCTTTCTCTAAACAGCTGTAACATCGTGATTCCGGAAATTGATGGTCTTAACATGAAATATATATTAGCTATACTCAATTCGAGCGTTGCTGCATATTTTATTTCAAAAAAGTTTAACTCCGTAAAATTACTTCGTTCACACATTGAGCAAATGCCTATACCGGTTGTTTCTGTGGATGTTCAGGATGAGATCATAAAAAAAGTAGACCGCATAATGAATTCTGGCGAAAACATTAGCGGTCTATATGAGGATTTAGATAACGATATTATGATGATCTTTGGGTTGACACCAAGACACAGTGCTGTTATTAAGTGCGCTCTGCATAGGAAAAATCTATTTCTTGGTGTCTAACAAATCGTAAAGTGCCTCGTAAGATATATCCTTTACGTGATAATGCTTATAATGATGTTTGTGGGTGGTCTTTTTTATGTGAAATTGGCATTCGTCGCCACCTTTGTGTTGAAGCGTATATCCTGGCAGCTTTTTTCGTGCAGCAGCTTTATTAGCGATGAAGCTGCTTACACTGTCAGGAAATTTTGAACGCGGTGCATGGAAGATTTCGACTTTATCAGAGAAGAAAACTCCATAATACAAAGAATCAAAGCAGTTTGGTTTCAGCTGCTGTATGTTGCAGTCGTAATTTGAAGATTTATCCTCTGCCTCTGTCGATGCATACACCAGTGTACTGCAGCTTGTACATAGGGAGATTGCGTTCTTTTCGGTTAACTGAACATTCTTTTTGTACGCTCTTGAAAATTTCACCTCGATTTTATGACCAGCCTCGTCTTTTAAGTCGTATGAGTTATCGTCAGCTGGCAACAACCCCATATCTTTTTGAATCATAAGTTGAGCGAGTTCTCCAAAGTTAGTTCTCAAGGAAAATATTCCTTGCTTGAACTGCTCGATGTCTTTTTTCTTTTTAGCCATATATTGAGCTCCTTATAATGCACTTAGATAATTGTATAGTTCTTCGTATGTAAGCCATTGAACGAAGTGATTCTGCATGTGATAATCGATGCTGCTACGATTAAGGTGGAACTGTCCTTCGCCTTCGTTGCCCTTGTGTTGTTTGTCTGAATATCCAAAACAAGAAAGAATCTCGTTGGAGTTCATCTTAAAAATAGCAATGCGGTCAGCAAAGAAAAGACCATAATACAAAACATCAAACTCTAACCGCTTAACCTGCTGAATGTTACAATCAAAATCATAATTGTACATATCGGTACTGTTTAAGGCACGATTTCCCAGATTTGCTTTTTTACACTGATCAATGGAGTTGGTTCGGTTGATGACCGTTTCATTGGCCTTCATCACAGTTGAAAATTTAATTTCTACTCTCTGGTGCCCAACTTCATCATATCTGTCGTGAAATTGGTTGTGGGATTTTGCAAAATTATAAAGTGCTTCAATCATAAGCTCTGCAACTGTGCCAAATCTGCGGGTTCTGAGAGCAAAAATACCATCGCGAAATTCTTTGATCTCATTCGTCATTTTTAGTTCCTCCTAATTTCTGAAAATGCTTTTTGAGGTTTTTATCACTAAAAGTACTTCCTTGGGTGTGATGGCTTATACTATAGTTTAGCATAAATTATAGAATTTTGCAATGTTTTGCAGCATTTTAGTATAATTGCTGATTTTTATGCTTCAAATCCTGTCCCAATGCACCTTTTATTTCTAACATGTTGAGCTCCTATAAATGAAAAAACGGCTGATTGCTGGTGCTGCTCCCCAAGTCATCAACCGTTTTTTGTTATTATATCCGTATTTGACCCCAAAAGCAGGGCTATAAAAGAGAATTGACTCACAAGTCTTGATAGGCTTATGAGTCAATCGTTTTGGTGCGGGTGACAGGACTTGAACCTGCACGCAAAAGCAATAGATCCTAAGTCTATCGTGTCTGCCAATTCCACCACACCCGCATATAACATTTAGCATTATACCTCTTTTTGAAGGTTTTGTCAAGTTTATGCCATATCGTTAAAAAACTATTGACAAATCATTACGGAAATTGTATACTTAAATTACACTATAATTTTGAAAAAAGGGGTATGAATTATGCAGTATGAAATCAAGGGAACTCCGTTTCCAGTAATTATCTGTAAGCTTGAACCAAACGAAACAGTTTGCTGTCAGAAGGGCGCTATGTCCTGGATGTCACCTAATATGCAGATGTCCACAAATGCAGGCGGCGGTATCGGAAAGATGTTCAGCCGTGCTGTAACAGGCGAGTCCATCTTCCAGAACAAATACACAGCTGTAGGCGGCAACGGCGAAATTGCTTTTGCTTCAACTGTTCCCGGCAACGTTCTTGCACTCGATGTTTCCGAAAGAACTATCGTAGCTCAGAAATCCGCTTACCTTGCTTCCAGCCCAAGCGTTGAAATGAGCGTATTCTTCCAGAAGAAAGTTGGCGCAGGCTTCTTCGGCGGTGAAGGCTTCATTATGCAGAAGTTTGACGGTAAGGGTATTGTATTCCTTGAAATCGACGGAAGCTGTGTTGAATATGACCTTGCAGCAGGCGAGTCAATTCTTGTTGACACAGGCTATCTTGCAGCAATGGATGCTACTTGCTCCGTTGACATTGAAACAGTAAAGGGCGTAGGCAACGCACTTTTCGGCGGCGAAGGCTTCTTCAACACAAGAGTTTCAGGTCCTGGTCACGTTTGGCTCCAGACAATGCCTGTTACTTCTCTTGCAGGTGCTGTTCGTCCATATATTCCTACAAACTGATTTGTACAATATAAAAAGAAAGCTTTCGTATCTAAGGGTACGAAAGCTTTTTTATTATAACTGCAAGGTATGTGCGCCGTTTGTGAGGTGTCATAATGGCAAAGCAGCAGGCCTTACAGGAATATGTAGGTGCCGCCCACTTTTCTGTGCAGTATTCCGCAGGTGCGTGGACAGCCGATATAGTCAAAGCGTACTCCGTTATTTTTTGTGCAGAGCAGCCATAGTATTCTCCCGAAGCTAAGGCTTCGGGGTTTGATTAAAGGAGAGGTTATATGAAAATTGAGTTGTTATCTTGTTTTGACTATGGCTTTATTATACAGGGCAATTGTGTTGAAATGATGAAAGAATGAAAAAAGGAAGATAAAAGAAAAATCTCAGAATTGTAACAAAGGTTACAAAGTGACATATTTATCTCAGTATGCACTGCAAAAGAGGAGCAGAAACCGCAAAGCCCAGCGCAATCAGAAGTTGTTCCGTAGTGAGCGGTACGGTTGCAAAGATAACCTGAAGAAACGGCAGGTAAATCGCCGCAAATATTACAGCTACCGAAAACAGCACCGCAAGGATAAGCTTCTTGTTGTTCAGATAGGGCACGGTGAAGATATTTTTCTTCTCGCTTTTGCACTCGAAAACGTGGAAAAGCTGTGACATTACAAGGGTAAGAAGCGCCGCCGTGCGTGCCGCCGCAACATTTGCAAAAATATAGTTCACAAGTGCAAAGCTGCCAAGCGTACACAGACCGATAAGTACGCCCCTGAACACGATTTTCTGCATCAGCCTGCCTGAAAAGAAGCTTTCATTGCTCTTTCGCGGCGGCATTTTCATATTCTCACGGTCAGGCGGCTCAACCCCCAGCGCAATGGCGGGAAGTCCGTCTGTGACAAGGTTGACAAGTAAAATCTGCGTGGGCAGAAGCACCATCGGCATACCGAGAATTATTCCCAGAAACATCGTCAGCACCTCGCCGATGTTGCAGCTTAAAAGGTAGCGCACGAACTTTCTGATGTTGGAGTAAATCCCGCGTCCCTGCTCAACAGCGCTGACAAGGGTAGCAAAATTGTCATCAAGCAGAACAACGTCTGCCGCCTGCTTTGTGACGTCCGTGCCTGTAATTCCCATTGCCACACCGATGCTCGCTTCCTTGATTGCGGGGGCATCGTTTACCCCGTCGCCGGTCATTGTGACAATCTCGCCCTTTCGCTTGAAAGCACGGACAATTCTCAGCTTATCCGCAGGAGTAACACGGGCAAAAACCGCCGTCTTTCCGATAACCTCGTCAAGCTGACTGTCGGACATATGTGAAAGCTCCTCACCCGTGAAAACAAGGTCGTCACCGCGCATTATCCCCGCCTGACGTGCAACAGCGGCGGCGGTGTTCTTGTGGTCGCCCGTAATCATAACCGTGCGTATGTGTGCGCTTCGGCAAAGGCGCACCGCCTGCTTTGCCTCGGCACGGGGCGGGTCAAGCATACCCTGCAGACCAAGAAAAATCATACCTGTTTCCACGTCCGAGCCGCTTGCAAGATTTTTCCTGCACAGCGCAAGCACACGAAGGGCGTTGTCCGTCATTCTGTCATTTGCTTCAAGAATTTCACGTCTTCTCGCCGCAGTAAGAGGCACCGTGTCACCGTCAACAAGCGCAAACGCACACCGTTTCAGTATCACGTCAACAGAGCCTTTTGTGTACGCTGTCTTCCCGCCGCCCTCACGGACAATAACCGTCATACAGCGCGTGTCGCTGTCGAATGGGATTTCGTCCAGCTTCTCACGGTTTACCCACAGTTTTTCCGCAGTAATTCCGCACTTTGCCGCCGCAACAAGAAGCGCCGCTTCGGTAGGGTCACCTGTAATCGTCCATTCGCCGCCTGCCGTAAGTTTGCCGCGCTGACGTGTGGAAAGGTCACTTTTTGCGGAAATGGAAGCGCTTGTGCAGAGTGTGCCGCAGATAAGTGCTTCTCGTAAAGCAACCTCCGTAACAGGATTGATACGCTCGCCGCCGCAGGTCACCTCGCCTGCAATTCTGTAGCCGTTGCCCGAAAAATCGTACTCCTTGCGCCCGCAGTAAGCCTTGCAGACCGTCATCTTGTTTTCGGTAACCGTGCCCGTCTTGTCAGTGCAGATTACCGACGCACAGCCAAGAGTTTCAACGGAATGAAGCTTGTGCACGAGGGCATTTTTCTTCAGCATACGGCTTACCGCAAGAGCAAGCGCAATCGTAACTGTAGCAGGCAGACCCTCAGGAATTGCCGCAATTGCAATGGTTATTCCCGTCATAAGCATATCGAAAACAGGCTCGCCGCGGAGAATTCCCGCCAGCGCCACAACCACGCACACTACAAGGCATATCACTGCAATAATTTTTCCAAGCTCAGCAAGCCGCTTCTGCAAAGGGGTCAGCTCGTCTTCAATTTCCGTCAGCATATCGGAAATCTTACCAACCTGCGCGTCCTTGCCTGTTGCAATGACACGTGCCTCAGCGCTTCCCTTTGTAACAACCGTGCCGCTGTAAAGTATGCCCTTCTTGCCGAGGGAGTTGTCGCTGTCGGAGATGTTGCCCACGGATTTTTCAACCGCCGCCGATTCGCCCGTCAGGATGCTTTCTTCCGCAAGCACACCCTTTGCTTCAAGGAGTACGCAATCCGCAGGGACTTTGTCACCTGCTTCAAGGCGGATAATGTCACCTTTGACAAGCTTCGCCGCAGGGATTGTCTGCAATGCGCCGTCACGGAAGCACTTAGCCGTAGGAGCGGTCATATTCTTCAGCGCAATAAGCGT
This sequence comes from uncultured Clostridia bacterium, assembly GCA_937891895.1. Taxonomy (GTDB): domain Bacteria; phylum Bacillota; class Clostridia; order Oscillospirales; family Ruminococcaceae; genus RGIG8773. The sequence goes on along the minus strand of CALATN010000198.1, from coordinate 4,050 downwards.
CCTCTCCGTGCGGTATTCCTGAATAAATCCGAGAATAGCGTTTAGAAGCACGATTATCACGATTGTCACAGCGTCGTAGATTTCGCCCAGAAAAAATGATACCACCGTCGCCGCAAGCAGAATTAAAATCATTATGTCACGGAATTGTCCCAGAAAAATTTTCATCGGGTTTGCCTTATGCTCATCAGCAAGCACGTTTTCGCCGTACTTTGTCAGCAGCTCCTCAGCCTCCGCCGAGGACAGCCCCTTTTCGGGGGAGATGTAGGGCTTATCAAGAATTTCAAGCATAGTCTGCCTCCTTGTCCTTTTGCTTTTTCAGTATTAAAGCTTATTCGGACAAGAGGGGAATTATTACAGAAATAAAACCCTTGACATAATTGTCAAGAGCCTGTATAATAATATTAAAGGGGCATACCCGTTAGACGGTCGCTCCCATTATAAGTTGATTATGAAATAACCGCCTTAGTTTGGTCGCTGAGGGCGGTTATTTCCTTTTATGGCTGTTCTGCGCTATCTGAATGATATTGCAAACTACGAGTGCAAGCGTTAAAAAATCGTTCCACGTCATAGCACATCCCCCGTTTCCGGGAGCAGGATTTGACCGCCTACCGTTTTATGGTATGCCATAACCATAATACAACAAGAGCTGACAATTGTCAATCGCATTGCCGTGGGTACGGCAATGCCGCTGAAAAGCCGTTCAATACTAATACTGTCAAAACCAGTGGTTTTGACAGCCACCAAAAAGGTGGCACCTATGTATAGACCGAGTCTATACATAGGTATGGTATTAGTATTATTGCAAAAAATCATTGCAATTCTGTTTGTAATATGGTATAATAACTCAATGACTTTTTTTAGGTCAGATTTTACAATTGAAAGGACTGTTGTCAAATTGGGTAAAGCTTTAATTATCGGCTGCGGCGGAGTTGCTTCCGTTGTAATTCACAAGTGCTGCCAGAATTCCGAGGTTTTCGAGGAAATCATGATTGCCTCCCGTACAAAATCCAAGTGCGATGCACTCAAGGAAAAGCTGGAGGGTACTACAAAAACGAAGATTTCAACCGCTAAGGTTGATGCCGACAATGTAAGCGAGCTTGTTGCACTGATGAAGGAATTCAAGCCTGATATCTGTATCAACGTTGCACTTCCGTATCAGGATTTAACTATTATGGACGCTTGCCTCGAATGTAAGGTTGACTATGTTGATACCGCTAACTATGAGCCTCTCGATACTGCAAAGTTTGAGTACAAGTGGCAGTGGGCGTACCGTGAAAAGTTTGAGAAGGCTGGTATTACTGCACTTCTTGGAAGCGGCTTCGACCCAGGTGTAACAGGCGTTTTCTGCGCTTATGCACAGAAGCACTACTTTGACGAAATCAACTACATAGATATCCTCGACTGCAACGGCGGCGACCACGGTTACCCCTTTGCTACAAACTTCAACCCTGAAATCAATATCCGTGAAGTTTCCGCTAAGGGCAGCTACATCGAAAACGGCGAATGGGTTGAAACCGAGCCTATGGAAATCAAGCGCGTGTACAACTTCGACGAGGTCGGCGAAAAGGATATGTACCTGCTTCACCACGAGGAGCTTGAGTCCCTGGCGCTGAACATCAACGGCATCAAGCGTATCCGTTTCTTTATGACCTTCGGTCAGAGCTACCTTACACATCTGAAGTGCCTTGAAAACGTTGGTATGACTTCAATCGAGCCTATCGAATACGAGGGTATGCAGATCGTTCCGCTCCAGTTCCTGAAGGCTGTTCTCCCTGACCCTGCTTCTCTTGGCCCAAGAACAGTTGGCAAGACAAACATCGGCTGTATCATGCAGGGCTTCAAGGACGGCAAGCCTGTGAAGTACTACGTTTACAACGTTTGCGACCATCAGGAATGCTACAAGGAGGTTGGCTCACAGGCTATTTCCTATACAACAGGCGTACCTGCAATGATTGGTGCAATGATGGTTATGACAGGCAAGTGGAAGAAGCCCGGTGTTTATAACATCGAGGAATTCGACCCCGATCCATTTATGGATGCACTCAACAAGTGGGGACTTCCATGGAAGGAAAACTTCGACCCTGTGCTTGTTGACTAAATTAAACATGTATAATAAAATCCGCTTCCAAGTTGTTTTGGAAGCGGATTTGTTTTATTTGATTTCAACAGTCTGTCCACCGACAAAAAGCGTACATACTTCGTCGGGATTCACAGGTTCAGCAAAGCCTAAAGCAAAGAAAGTTGAGCCGGGTTTGCTGTCAGGTTCATAGGTAAATGACTCCATATCGGTTATGGATGTAGTGGAGGTAATTCTCACCTTTTCGCCGTTTTCAAGCACAGCATAGGGCTCCTCCCTGCCCCAGAAGGTGTCGAAGCCGTCAATTTCAAGATAAGCGGAAATCGGTGTAACCTCAATGCTTTTCAGTGTTGAATATACAGTATTTCCTTCGGGGTCAATGCCAACCAGCTCGGCAGTTTTCGGGTAGTGGATTTCCTCGCCAGAATAGTTTGCTGTAAATTCTGCCGACCAACAGTATTCCTTGTTCATATCAAGCAGATATCTATCGCTTTCCTCGTCTTTGTCCATCTGTATTATGCCAACTGTAATCTTCTCATCTGTTATAACAGCATTTGTTGTCATTCTGATACCAAGACGCACCTTTTCCTTGCTGGTTTCAAGCACGCTTACACCTACACCCGAGCCTGCTATGCTTTCGAAGTTAATATCGAAATACAGTTCCTTAAAAGGTTTTAATTCATTATATCCGTTAACCTCTTCAAGAAGCTCATAGCCGTTTTCGGAGTAAATGTCAATGATCGCAAGCACGCTGTGCTTATCTGCCGCAGCAGCCATAAGTTCAAAGTTCATCGTGTCAATTGTGTCCTCGGAAATGGTTGCTTCGGGAACAATATTTTCGGTAATATTCTCGCTCTTTTCACCGAAAATGCTTTGGAATATTCCTGCGTAATCCCAGTTATTTGCCGCACCGACAGAAACCGTCAGCACCGATACCGAAATAGCCGCCGCAAGAATTGCCGTCATAGCCTTTGAGTGACGCTTTTTCAGAACGGGCTTTGTTTCCGTGCCGATAATCTTCTGTGCAAGCTCCTCGGGGGAGGTTTCTGGTGTAATCTGCTCGTATAAATCATTCAATCTTTTCATAATTTGTCCTTTCTCATTTCTCCAGTATGGATTTCAGCTTGTCACGTCCACGCTTCAAACGTGCCTTTACATTGCTTTCGGAAATTTTCAGTATTTCGGCAATCTCCGCTACGCTGTAGCCCTCATAATAATGAAAACGCCCCTGCATTGCAATCACAGGCTTTCCACCGAGGTATCCTGCTATGAAGTTTCCTTTGTGGCCGATAGCCGTCGACACCGGGAACCCAGGTATTTCCTTGTAAGGAATCACTATCTTGTCCTCTATCTTTTCAGCAAGTTTGCCAAGCCCGCTTCCGAGCACGATGCCCACCATCGGCTTGTGACCGTCCAACCTTGAAGCCACATAATCTGCGGCAGTCATTATTCTTTCTACTCTTGGATCCATAATATCTTGTTCTATAGCAATTTAACCAAAGCCTTACGGGCGTCTGCAAGGATCTGCTGCTCGCCTGGGACAACTCTTCCTCTCATGACGAAACGGCCGTTGCATATCACCGAATCGATACTGTCAGAATGAGCCGAATAAATCAGATTGGCCTCGAATGAAGCCGGTGAAAGGAAGCTGTAGTTCTCTGTATCGACAATCAGAATGTCTGCAAGAGCACCTTTCTCTATACGTCCTATATTCAGGCCCAGAGCCTTTCCTGCATTTGCCGTAGCCATGGACATGATTTCCGGCAGAGGCATGGCTGTCGGATCATCCCTCCATGCCTTCTGAATCATCGCCGATGTCTTCATGGTCTCAAGCATATCCAGATTGTTCGATGACGCGCAACCGTCCGTACCAAGGCATACATTGGCACCGGCATCACGCAACTCATTGTATCTGAACATGTAGCCCGAGGCCAACTTGAGATTTGAATTGACATTATGGACACAGGTCACTC
>CALATN010000197.1 GCA_937891895.1 uncultured Clostridia bacterium | reverse complement strand
TGCATGTGTTAAGCGTGCCGCCAGCGTTCGTCCTGAGCCAGGATCAAACTCTTTAAAAAGTTTGTATGTTAAAACGGATTTTACTCCGTTTTAATATCATTCCTGTTAACTCATTTCTTCGTCAACTGACTTACTCTTTATTTCTACTCCCGAGCCAGGAGCTTACTTTTCCATCTCTGGAATTTCAGGGTTCTTTCTAGGTTTGTATTCGTTACTTCAACCATTGTTCAATTTTCAAGATTCCAAGCTGAACACTTTGTGTTCAGCTCTAAGAATCGCAAGCGATTCTTTTCTTGCTCCTCGTGAAGAAGCGTGTTTTATTATATCACACTCTTTTCGGTTTGTCAATACCTTTTTTAAATTTCTTTTCGAAATTTTTCTTTCGGTTTCGACTCCCTCGCGAGTCAGCTTTATTAGTATACCTCTTTCCGTTCATTTTGTCAAGCACTTTTTTTCAATTTGTAGGAACAACTAATCGGTATTGCTCAAAACACAACTTATAATATAAATTTTGCACAAATAATGCCCCAAATTAAGGAAAAAGAGAGCTTAAACAGCTCTCTTTACCGTATTATTCCTGTGTAATAATCTTTTTAGTCTGTGGAATTTTCAGTAGTGCAATTGCTCCGATAAGTGTAAAAATCATTTCCGGCAGCATATATGCTCCATTATAAACGAGACTATACAATACCTCATTATCTGTGGAAAAGCCCTCCCAGATTGAACCGATTGAATGCCATATCACGACACCGCTCAGGACGTGGAAAACGTATCGCAGAAAAACTGCGAGAATTGTTCCGCCGACCCATCCTGCGAAGCCCTTGTTTCTGAACGCTCCTGCTACACCGATTACGCTGTACGCACCGATATAATCCAGCACGATACAGGCAACAAGCATTGCAGGGGTGAGCCCCCAGGCAAAAAGTCCGTCCATTACCCCCTGTCCGAACTGGATGAGTGAAAAGACGAATGATGCGAACATACCGTTTTTAACACCGTGCTTGATGCTGAAAATAATAATCGGCAGCATTGACAGCAGGGTTACCGAGCCGCCCCAGGGCAGCTTGATTATTCTTATATAGCAAAGTACCGTTGCAAGGGCAATCATTATTGCCGCTTCAACGAGGATTTTTGTTTTTGTAGTTTTCATATATAATAGTATCCCCTTCAGCCTAACAAAAAAGCGCCGACGGATTATCCTCGGCGCAGATTACACTTGTCAACAATACAATAGCTGTGTTCCTACGTCGGCATTATCCGAATCAGGTAGACCAAACAACGTTTGGTTTTTCAAACGATGTTTGGTTTTTGGGTCGAAGCGCCTGCTTCCTCTCAGCCTCGGTTATGAAGCTCCCCATTGTTAAGCGTTATTCAATTTACACATATATAATAGCACCCGCTCAGCAATTTGTCAAGTATTTGCGTCTAAAAACGAAAACCGCCTCGGATGGGGGAAATCCGCGGCGGTTTCGTTTTGGAGTTATATGAAAAATGGTTGGAGGAGAGCGTGTTAGGGTACATATATCAGCAGCAGTTCGGGACGTCTTTCTGCAAGCTTGTCAATTTCGCCGTTTTGCTGCTGCACATAACAATATTTCACAGCTTCAAGCTGTTTCATATCATACAAAGCAGAAAGATTTTCCTTGCCGCCTACGTCAATGCATTTCAGCGAGTCCATTTCAGAAAGAATTTCAAGCGGCGCACCATTATCCAGAAATTCAAGTTTGTCAAATTCTTTAAGCTGTTCCTTGTCATATTCGCCTCTGATATCAAGCCATCTCAATTTTTCAAGTTCATTAAGCGGTACAATGTCAATTTCCTTTTCTGTCAAATTGTCTATTGTCAGCAATTCAAGCTTCGGGAGCTTTTTCAGCTCTGTAAAATCTATGCTGTCGAAATTTTCTTCGGTAATTTTAATCTTTGCGGAATATGAATTTATATCGTATTCCGTTCCGCACACGGTAACATATTCTGTTTCATCAACATAAACCTGCTCATCTTTAAGCTTCGGCAAATTGCGAAACTGTTCAGCGTATTCGAGAAAATTGCCGCCGCTTTTTGTATCAAAGGTATTTGTACCATCAATTATTCCGAGATATTCGTATTGGGAAAGATATTCTTCAAGTTCATTACAGAAGCGGAAGCCCTCAGCATTACTGTCAACACGGTATCTGGGTGAAGCCTGCTGACCTGCTATATCATTATAATAGATGTATCGGTTGCCGCTATTGCCGCAATCGTCATAGGTATAGAACTCACATCTGCTGATTACGGTTTTGTCGAGCCTGTCATCACAAATTCTGAATTTACTGCACTCATAATGTCCCTCTGTATGCAATTCAGTTGAGTATTCGCCAACATAGAAAACCTCGTCGATTTCTTTGTCGCGATATATATGCAAACCGTCGCCGAAAGTCAGACCTGTTACGGAGTTATACACGTTGTCACGATATTCAATATAGCCGATATTTACAGCTTCATCGCCTGTCAGCTTGTAAATTTCCCACGCTAACGTATCCATAAAGCCAGAATGTGCCATCAGTTCAGGTATACCGTCAAAATCCATATCATAAAGCTGAAACTCAGACCATTTGCTGTCGGAAACAATCTGCTCGGCAAGGAAAATCGCCTTGTCAAAGTCGGAAAGGGGTTCTTGGAGAAGTGTTTCCGCTGTTGTTTCCTCAACAACATCCTCCTCAGCAATCACCGCCGAGGTAGTTTCAATATATTCCTCAATAGCAGAGGTATCCGCAGGAAGCTCGTAGGTTGTTTTTGTGCAGGCGGATAATGCTATGCACACTGCCCATACTATTAAACATATTCCTACAACGTATCTTCTTTTCACGGTTACCCCTCCTTTATGTCGGATTATGCTGCTTTTACTGTTTGAATACAGTATATCAAGGCTTTTCTTTGCCGTCAATAGAATTACCCGAACTGTAAACAGCTTGTTTCCGCATTGTAATAATGGTTACAAATTGAAAACGGCGGAAAATTGCCCATATATACCATTGTTTTCACAGGCAAAATTGAGGTTTTCAACAAAAATTTTTCTTTGTCGAAAAAATGGTTGATTTTACTTTTGAATAGGTATATAATACAAAACTGTACGTTGTTTTTCGTATACATATTTAATATGTGATTTTTTGAAGGAAGGTCTTTTATATGCAAATCGAATTATTCAAGGACCTGGCGATTATCATCCTTTTCGCGAAGCTGTTCGGTCTTCTTGCCAAGAAGCTCCGTGCTCCGCAGGTTGTTGGTGAAATCGTTGCGGGTCTCGTTATCGGACCATCTCTGCTGGGGTTTGTTGAGCAGTCCGACTTTATTACACAGATGGCGGAAATCGGTGTTCTGCTGCTTATGTTCTCTGCAGGTCTTGAAACTGACCTGAAGGACCTTATCAAGACAGGTCCTACTGCTCTGGCTATTGCCTGTGCAGGTGTTGGTGTTCCGCTTGCAGGCGGCTGGCTGCTTTATTCCTGCTTCTACGGCTTCTCTCCTGTAGGATCCGACGAATTCTACCGTGCAATTTTCACAGGTGTAATCATGACAGCTACTTCCGTTGGTATCACTGTTCAGACTCTCCGTGAGCTTGGCAAGCTGAAGGGCAAGGTTGGTACACTTATTCTCAGTGCGGCAATCATTGACGATGTAATCGGTATTATCGTTCTTACCTTTGTAGTGGGCCTTAAGGACGCTTCTGCAAGCCCGATGAAGGTTGTTGTCAACACACTCCTTTTCTTTGCTTTTGCAATCGGTGTGGGCTTTGTAATCTACAAGGTATTCAAATTCATCGACAACAAATATCCTCATACTCAGCGTATTCCTATTCTTGGCCTTGCTCTTTGCTTCGGAATGTCCTTTATTGCTGAAGCATTCTTCGGCATTGCTGATATTACAGGTGCTTATGTTGCAGGTATTATTCTCTGCAATCTCCGTGACAGTGAATACATTGCCGAAAAAATGGACATCAGCTCCTACATTCTTTTTGGCCCTGTATTCTTTGCAAGTATCGGTCTTAAAACTGAATTTTCCGATTTCACAGCGGAAATCCTGCTGTTCTCAATCGGCTTTGTAATTGTTGCACTTATTACAAAAATTATTGGCTGCGGTCTTGTGTCAATGCTGTTCAAATACCGCGGCAAGGACTGCCTGAAAATCGGTGTCGGTATGATGACACGAGGCGAGGTTGCGCTTATCGTTTCACAGAAGGGACTTGCGGTTGGTCTGCTTGACCCGATTTACTTCACTTCGGTAATTCTGCTCATCGTTTGCTCCTCGATTGCAACTCCTATCATAATGAAGCTTCTTTACAAGGGTGAGCCTGACGAGGCAATCCCCGAAAAGAAACCCGAAGACCAGATTTGTCTTGATGAATAATCCGAAGCTGCTGTACTGAGTACGGCAGCTTTTTATTTTCAGATGATGATTTGCACTTGAACAATTCCTGTAAATCTGCTATAATATATTCTTGTTGTAAGGAAAGGATATGAAAATATGAATTCGGAAAAATTAACCTTCAAGGAAGGCTTTGCTGACGGCATTCCAATAGGACTCGGCTATCTGTCAGTTTCGTTCAGTTTCGGTATTGCCGCCGTTTCTCAGGGACTCCCTTGGTTTGCGGCTACTCTTATCTCTATGACAAACCTTACCTCCGCAGGTCAGGTTGCGGGGCTCAGTATAATTACAGCAGCGGGTACATTACTCGAAATGGCGCTTGCACAGCTAATAATAAATATGCGTTATGCCTTGATGAGTCTGTCTCTTTCGCAGAAGCTTGATGCGAAATTCACAACGCCTCACCGTTTTCTTGCGGCATTCGGAATTACTGATGAGATTTTTGCTGTTTCAGCAGGCAAACCTAAAGATATTACTCCTCAATATATGTATGGATTGATTTTGCTGCCGTTTATCTGCTGGAGCAGCGGCACTCTTCTTGGCGGAATTGCGGGAAGTATTCTTCCCGAAACACTTTGCTCGGCTCTCGGCATTGCTATTTACGGAATGTTCATCGCAATCTTCATTCCGCCTGCAAGAAAGTCAATGGGCGTTTTTGTTACAGTAGTAATTTCGGCAGGAATGAGCTGCTGTCTGGAATTTATTCCGCTTTTTGACAGCGTTTCATCAGGTTTTGCAGTAATTATCTGTACTCTTGCCGCTTCGACAGCAGGCGCAGTTTTCTTTCCGCGGAAGGAGGCTGATGAAGAATGACCGTTTCAATCGCCGCTTACATATTAGTAATGGCAGGTGTAACTTATCTCATCAGAATGCTGCCGTTCGTTATCTTCAGAAAGAAGATAAAATCACAATTTGTCAAGGATTTTCTTTATTATGTACCATATGCGGTTTTAGGCGCAATGACAATTCCTGCGGTTTTCTTTTCCACAGGAAATATAATATCCGCTGTAATCGGTCTTGCTGCTGCACTTGTTCTTGCGTTCAAGGGCAAGGGTCTTCTTCCTGTTGCCGCGGCGGGATGTATTGCTGCTTTTGTAACAGAACTTATTTTGAAATTGATATAAAGCAAGGGTTTGCAACGTTAATCAAAAGTTCATAAATTGTTAAATTAAATACCATAAAGTATTTTGAAAGTGCGTCGATATATTTATCGTAAGGAGAACAGACAGGATAAAGTCAAGGTTCTCATAATAAAATTTATGGAAATGCATTGCTTCAAATTTCTATGAAGCAAACGGTGTGAAAGGATTCACACTTAATGCAATTACAGGAGGTAAATATTATGATCGTACAGCACAACATGACAGCCCTTAACGCTAACAGATATCTTGGTATGAACAACACCAAGCTCGGCAAGTCCCTTGAAAAGCTTTCTTCCGGTTACGCTATCAACCGCGCAGGCGATAACGCTGCAGGTCTTGCAGTTTCCGAAAAAATGAGATCCCAGATCGCTGGTATGACTCAGGGTGTTAAGAACGCTCAGGACGGTATCTCAATGGTTCAGACATTTGAAGGTGCTCTTACAGAAACAGATTCCATTCTTCAGAGAATGAAGACTCTTGCTACACAGGCTTCTAACGGTACATACGACGATGGCGTTGACCGTGCAGCTCTTGAACTTGAATTTGCACAGCTCAAGGACGAAATCGACCAGATCGCTGACACAGACTTCAACGGCGTTGTAGCTCTTAACGGTGGTACAATGGCTGACGGTACAGGTACAGGCGGTGCTGCAGGCGAAATCGACTACTTAACAACACCAGGTGGTGTAGACAAGACAAACTCCACAACAGCTGTATCTCTCGCTGACTCCAAGAACCAGGCTGCTGCTAACCTTACTTACACAGATAAGATTTCTCTTCAGGTTGGCGCTCGTTCCAAGGACCTCGTTCAGTTCACATTCAAGTATGAAAGTGATGCTATCACAGCTGCTGGTCTCTCTTGCGACCTCAACTGTACATCCAAGGGTCTTGGTCTTACAAGCCTTAACCTTGAGACTCAGGATTCCGCTAACGCAGCAATCGATAAGATTGACGCAGCTCTCAACAAGACAAACATGGTTCGTGCTACATTCGGTGCTATGCAGAACAGACTTGAGCATAAGATCGATAACATGAACGTAACTGTTGAAAACCTCACATCTGCTGAATCCAGAATCCGTGATACTGATATGGCTACAGAGATGATGAACTTCACAAAGCAGAACATCCTTGCACAGGCTTCTCAGTCTATGCTTGCTCAGGCAAATCAGCTTCCACAGAGTGTTCTTTCTCTCCTCCAGTAAGTTGCATAACAAATATATTGAAATCCACTCCTTCGGGAGTGGATTTTTTCTGTATAAATTATATAGTAAAAAAAGCACCCGAAGGTGCTTTTAATTATTTTTCATAAGTGTAAGAATAATTTTCTGACGTGTTACAATACCGATAAAATATCCTCTGTCATCCGTTACAGGAATAAAGCTCTGCTGTACTGCACGCTTCAGAAGTTCATCCATTGTTGTATATATATTTGCCGAAGGGTTGAACTCAGGACGGATAATTTCTGAAATCAGCATTTCTTCCGCTTCCTCGCGATTGTCATTATCAAGCAAATGCCACAAAAAATCACCTTCGCTGACTGTACCAACGTACTGACCATCCTTGCTGAGTACGGGAATTGCTGTATAGCCGTGGATTTTCATATCCTCAAGTCCCTGCTTTACCGTGCAGTTGTCATAAATATATGCGGCATTTTCTTTTGGAATAAGTAATGAAATTATGTTCATAGGAAATCTCCTTAAAAGTTGTTACAATCATTATACCATATTCAATGTGAAAAGAAAAGGGGAATACTGTGTATTCCCCGAAAATATTTTACCAGCCTTCTGTGATTTTTCTGCACAGAGTCTTTCCAATGTTTGCAAGCGACTGCTGTTCTGAGCAAGCGCCCAGCTTATACGCTTCCATAGGCATACCGTATACAACACAGCTTTCCTTATCCTGCCCTATTGTGTACGCACCCTTCTTATGCATTTTCAGCAGACCCTTTGCACCGTCAGCACCCATACCCGTCATAATTGCACCGATAGCCTTCTTCCCTACTGTTTCAGCAACACTTGTAAACATAACATCAACGGAAGGACAGTGCCCCGAAACCTTTTCGCCCTGATAGCATTTTACATAATAGCCCTGAGCGTCTTTTTTCAGTTCCATATGGTAGCCTCCTGCGGCGATAAGGCAAAGCCCCTGCTTTAATCTGTCGCCGTTTTCCGCTTCCTTTACGGTCATTGCACAGCATTTGTCAAGACGTTCGCTGTACATTTTTGTAAACACGGGAGGCATATGCTGAACAACAAGCACAGGCGGCATTGTTTCAGGAAAAGCCTTCAGGACACACTCAAGTGCATCCGTTCCACCTGTTGAAGCGCCAAGAGCAACTACTATGCCTTCATTTGCCGCGTGCGTAAGTCCTGAAATTTCGCTAGGCAAAGGAAGATTTGGCGCAACCTTGCTTGGCTTTGCCGATGCACCAAGCGGAGCAATCGGAACAAGACCATCTACTTTTTCTTCAGACTGAGAGGTCTTGCGTCGGCTTGCGGCGTGCACAGGACGGCTTGCGGCAAGAATAATTTTCGTTCCGAGAATTGTTGAAAAGGTTTTGAACTCAGCGGGAGAACGCGGCTTCATCATAAAGTCTGCCGCACCTGCCTCGAGAGCCGCTTCCTCATCTGCCGTACCTGAAATCATAACGCAAGGCAGAGGGTACTGCTCCATAAGCTGACGGATAAAGGTTATTCCGTCCAGCTTTGGCATAACAACGTCCATAACCAGCACATCGGGTTTAAGCTCATTTATTTTGTCACGGGCTTCAAAAGCATCTGCAGCTTCGCCCGTAACCTCGATATTCGGCATAGAAGAAAGCGCCTGCACAAGTGTTGAACGGAAAAGTGCAGAATCGTCCACAACAAGTATGCGGACTTTCAGCTTATTTTTCTTAGTATTCATAGTATGTGCTGACGCTCCTTAATTATTGATTGAATGTCCTGCCCGCGTAGGTGCGACCTCCCGCAGGCTTGTTGGAAATTTTGCGGTAAACCGCAGGTTTTACATATGTGTAGCGGGTATCCTTGCCAACACTTTCAGCGTGGCCGATAAACAGGTAGCCGCCTTCCTTTGTAACATCGTAAAAACGTTCAATAAGAGCATTTTTAGTTTCCTGCTCGAAATAAATCATAACGTTGCGGCAGCTGATAAAGTCAAAAGGCACGCTGCACACAATCGGGTCCATGAGATTGAACTGTCTGAAAACGACCTGTTTTCTGATACGCTCGATGACCTGATAATTCTTGTCATCAATCTTTGTAAAATACTTTGAAAGCCAGTGAGCGGGAACGTCCTTTACCATTTCCTCGGAGTAGATACCTGCCTGTGCCTTTCTGAGCACGTCAGTATCAAGGTCGGTAGCAAGGAGCTTCCAGTCCCACTTTGCAGCATTTGCGCCGAAATATTCGTCAATGGTCATAGCAATTGTATATGGCTCCTGACCTGTAGAAGAAGCGGCGCACCACAGCTTCATGGAGTGGGTTTTCTCATTGGTTTTCTCAAGATACGGAAGAATAGTGTTTTTCAGAAATTCAAAGTGCTCAGGCTCACGCAGGAAGAATGTGTGGTTTGTAGTAAGCTTGTTGACAAGCTGCATAGTTTCGTTGCCTGTCTTGTCAGCAAAAGCAAAGTCAATAAATTCCTTGAAGCTGTTGAAGCCACGGCGGAGAACCATATTTGAAAGACGTCCCTCAATGAGAACACGTTTTTTCTCTAAGTTTATGCCGTAGTTTTCCTTCATATACGCAACAAGACGTTCAAAATCGTTGTCCGTGAGTTTAAGCATCATGGGGGAATACCTCTTTAATCCATAATAAGCTTATCGCAGTCAAGCAGCAGTCTGATGCCGCTGTCCATATTGATAATAGACTTGAGATAGCGGTTGGAGTTAACGTTCTTGGAATCAGGAACCTTGCTGATGATATCCTTCTTCACAACAACAACCTCGTGAACGCGGTCAACGATAACGCCTACCTGCTGGCCGTCCTCAAATTCGATAACCACGATACATGTTCTGTCATCGTAAGGAATTTCTTCCATGCCAAAGCGCTTTCTGATGCTGATAACAGGAACAACCTTACCTCTGATGTTGATTACACCCTTGATGTGGTCAGGAATTTTTGGAACAACGGTAATCTGTTCGATACCGATAATTTCGTTGATATATTTGATTTCAATACCGTAGATAGTTTCGCCGATGTCAAAGAAAAGAACTTCTGCGCCGTCTGCGGTGTAGGTTACATTAGTATTTTCAGCCATACTCGGTCTTCCTTTCTTTAAAGTACAGACTTCCGTTTCAGCGGAAGCCTGCACTGTCATTTATCAGAAATCTGTGATAATGTTGCCAACGTCAAGAATGATAGTGATAGAGCCATCGCCGAGAATTGAGCAGCCAGCCATACCGTTCTGCTTAACGTTGTAGTTGTTGAGCAATGGAGAGAACGGCTTAACAACAACCTGCTGTTCGCCGATAAGCTCGTCAGCAAGCAGACAAGCACGCTTGCCTTCAGCTTCAACCAGAATTACAATACCTTCGTAAAGGTCATCTGTAGCAGGTTCAAGCTCGTACATATCATAAAGTCTGATAAGCGGGAAGCACTCGCCTCTTATCATAATCATTTCCTTGCCGTCAGTATCCTTTACAAGCTGGCTTGGCTTAGCCTTGAAGGATTCCTTGATGGAATTGATAGGAATTGTGAAGATAGACTGACCAACGGAAACCTCCATACCGTCCACGATGGAGAGGGAGAGAGGAATCTTGATGATGAAGCTTGTTCCCTGACCGTACTTGGAGTCAACGGAAACAGAGCCGCCGATCTTTTCGATATTCTTACGAACAACGTCCATACCAACGCCTCGGCCCGAGTATTCGGTAACCTGCTCGTTTGTGGAGAAGCCCGGAAGCATAATCATATTGAGAATTTCCTTTTCGGAATACTCACTTGCAGGTTTGGAAAGAATACCGTTCTTTTCAGCCTTTGCAAGAACCTTTTCAGGATTGATTCCGCCGCCGTCGTCAGCGATTACGATAATAACTTCACCGGAAGCGTTATAAGCAGAAAGTGTGATCTTACCCTTAGGGGACTTGCCTGCGGCAATTCTGTCCTCAACGTTATCTTCGATACCGTGGTCCATAGAGTTACGAACCATATGCATAAGCGGGTCGTTGAGCTGGTCGATGATGGACTTGTCAACTTCTGTTTCCTCACCCTCGAAGATAAGGTCAACGTCCTTGTTGAGCTTGACCTTCATATCTCTTACGATACGTGTCATCTTGTTGAACGCACCTGAAATAGGAACCATTCGGATGGACATAACAGCATCCTGAAGCTCGGAGTTGAGCTTTCTGAGCTGTCTTGCAGCCTTCTGGAAGTTATCGAGGCGCAGACCCTTCAGGTCAGGGTTGGAAGTAACCATAGCCTCTGTGATAACAATTTCACCAACGAGGTCAACGAGTGTATCGAGCTTGTTGAGGTTAACGGAGATAAGGGACTGCTTAGCACCTCCGCCGCCCTTTGCAGCGATAGTATTGTTGATCTGTTCCTTGGACTGAGCAGGAGCAGTAGCCTTTGGAGCTTCAGCCTTTGGTGTAGCTGCCTGTACAGGAGCAGCCTGTACAGGAGCAGCCTGTGCAGCAGGAGCAGCAGCCTTTGGAGCTTCTGCCTTTGGAGCTGGAGCAGCGTCCTCAACTACCTCATAGGATTTAACACAAGGTGTGCTCTCAATTGTCTGGAATACGAGCTGAGGCTTTTCGGATGTAAAGTTAACCAGAAAGCCTTCCTCGATGATAGTCTTGCAGGTATCTGCATTATTTTCGATATCAGCAGGCACGTATGTAACATTATCACAAACTTCCTTGATAGAATTTACAACGAGAAGTGCACGAAGATTTTCCATCTTGCAGTCATCTTCAAAGTAAACTCTTACAGAAGTTGTGTCACCGCTTGCTGCCTTTGCAACAGCAACATCAGCACCTCTTGAAACAATGTCACACTTCTTGACATTAGGAGTTGTTCTGATGATATCGACAACAGCGTCAACTGTCTTGCCGTCAGCAGGAGCGAAGCTGATGTCGAAGCCTGTTTCGATGATAACCTGAGCTGTATCGCCGTTTGTTTCGATGTCAGCAGGAACATATTCAAGCTGTGAGCAAGCGTCTGTAATACGGTTGATAACGAGGAGAGCACGGAGATTTTCCATCTTGCAGTCGTCCTCGAAATATACCTTTACAGCTGTAAGGGCAGGAGCAGAAGACGATGCAGCAGGAGCAGCCGCAGGTGCAGCCTGAGCAGCAGGCGCTGCAGCGGCAGGAGCAGCTTCGGGAGCAGCCTCGCCCTTGAGTACAGCGGCATACGCCTTGATTCTTGCAATCTGCTCGCTGAAGTCAGTTGCAGTATATTCATCCTCCTGAAGAAGCTCAATTTCAGCCTTCATTAGGTCAGACGCATTGAACACGATATCATAGAGGGTTTCCATGGAAGTAATCACAGGGTTGTCCTCACGGATAACGTAGAACATATCTTCAATTGCGTGAGCAAGCTTTGACATATTATCAAGACCCATCATAGCCGAAGAGCCTTTGATAGTATGCATGGTACGGAAGATTTCGTTGATTTCCTCCTCACCGAAGCTGCTTTCATTTTCTGTTTTCATAAGGATCTGGTCGAGTTGTTCAAGAAGAGTGGTAGTTTCAAAGACGTACATATCCGCCATTGCTTCCATTCCTGCTTCAAACTTTGCCATAAAAACACCTACCTATTCAGTTAATGTCCTCATTAAATATATAAATGCTATAAGAAACCAAAGCGATTGTTATACCACGCCATAATATTCTATAGTATATTCTTAATTATACTACAAAAAACTCTTTACTACAAGCCAAAAATGTAATATAATAAGAATAAAGCGGGAAAACTTTTCGGCGTTTTTTCGGTAATTTTACACAAAATCGCATAATTTCTGACAATTCCTTTGGCAAAATAGCAATTTTGATTACATTTTTTACCATAAATCATGATATCGGGAAGGATTGGCAAATATGGCTGATATGTTAAGAGTAACCACTCCGATTACTCCAAAAGATTATAATCTTAATCAGAACGTCCGACCTCAATCGCCTGAACAGGTATTTGATCTGGGCAACGTTGACTATGTCAACAAGACCAATGTTCGTGACGAACAGCTTGGCGAACAAAATCTGAAGGACGGTACAGGTGCAGGTCTGCCAAAGCTCAACACAACCTTATCCAAGGACCCCTCTCTTTCTGCGTCGCTGCTAAGGGGGCTTATCGGCAGCAATGCTATGGCGGTTATCAGCTCCGCGGGTAATGCTGAGCTTCTGAACAAGATTACGGAATTTGCAAACGAAATACTGCTTTCTCCTGATGAGCTTACGGATGATATAATTCGTCAGCAGGACGAGGCAACAATGTTCAGCGGGAAATTATGGGGTGCGCTGAAAGATATGATTGCGGGGCTTTCAGGCTCCTCTGTAAGTGAGGAGGTCAGCTCGGCTGTTCTTGATTTTCTCAAGGCTGCGGCTGCGGCGAATTCCCGTGATGATATTCTTGCGTCAATATCAGCTTCGCTTCGCTATCTCGCAGGAGAAACCGCACAAAGCAGGCAGCTTGCCGACCTGCTCTTGCAGACTGCCGACAAGCTTAATGCCGAAAATTTCGGCACGGTCAAAAATGACATACTTGCTCTTGTGAATTATCTTGAAAAAAGTCTTCTGCTCAATGACAAGACGCAAAACCTCCTTTCACTGATTACATATAATCTGTCCCGCTTCAATGGTGATAATTCTGCTCTTACAGACAGCTTCAACGCATTGCTGAATATGGCACCTGATGCTGAAACAGCTGACAAGCTTAACTCACTTTTTGCACAGTTTATCGAAAATTCCAATCTGCCGCCTGATATGAAGCTTGCGGCACTTCGTGACAATCCTTCTGCTGCTGCACAGCGTTCAATGACAATGCTTACCGAAAGGCTTGCCGACGCAATCAACGGCAACATCAACGGTATGTCCCCCGAGGAGCTTTCGAAAATGCTTTCGGGTATGGATGAAAAGGGCGGTACAGCGTCCCTCAGAAAGATACTCGGCCAGCTTCTTCCCGACAATATGCGAGGAGGTCTCAACACGCTGCTGAGAGGCTTTGAACACACAAAAAATCTTAACTCACTTATTGACCAGCTGAGTATTATCGTAAACCGTGTTGATAATATGGACAACAAGATCACCCTTGCACAGAGCATAAATCTTGTGCTGTCTGAAATGGCACAGGCTCAGGGTGTGAATTACAAGCCGCCGACGACAATGGAAAATATGCTGGATTTTCTTATTAAGAACATCAATGACCCGTCGCTGAAATCTCTTTCGGCAATGGGAAGACCTGAAATGCTTCAGGGGCTTCTGAGTGCACCAGGCGTATTTACTCCGCTCCTGCATTTTCTCATCCCTATGGAAATGGACGATATGAAGGCTTTCGGTGAGCTCTGGGCTGACCCTGATGCCGATAAAGACCCTGAAACCGGAGAAAGTGACAATCACCTGTTCCTGTGCTTTGAAATTGAAGACACAGGATATTTTGAACTGGAGCTTTACACAAGGGGCAAGAACATCAATGTTGCACTTATGTGTCCTGAGGGTACGCAGAGAGATTATCTGCCGCTGAAGGAAAGCATACCTGCTCTCGCAAGTGCCTGCGGCTACGAAACAAACAGGACAATTATTGAACCGCTGAAACGAAGACGCGATTTAACAAATGTATTCCCTAAGCTTAACGAAAGGAGGAGCGGTCTGAATGTCAGTGTATAAAGGAAAAAAACCAAGCAACGCCGCTGTTGCACTTAAATACAACCCGGAAAAGGACTATACCCCGATTGTTGTTGCTTCTGGTCACGGTCACGTTGCGGAAAAAATTATCAATCTTGCCGATGAAAACGGTGTGCCTGTTTACCGCGACGACTCTGCTACCGCACTTCTTACAATGCTCAACGTAGGTCAGGGCGTGCCTCCAGAGCTTTATCAGCTCGTTGCGGGAATTTATGTGCAGATTATGCAGATTTCAAAAAACAAGAACAAATTATAATTTAGCGGTGAGAGTGTGGAGACCTATTGAGGGAGACCCTTTTGAA
>CALATN010000196.1 GCA_937891895.1 uncultured Clostridia bacterium | reverse complement strand
CTCCATTTCAGCCTCTGCCTCATCAGTTGTATCAAAGGCAATGTAAAGCGGCTTGCAATATTCGGATTGTGCAAACAAATCCTCGCTGCTTGTAATAAACAATGGCGTATCAATTGAGAAGCGATAACCGAATGCGTATGGCACGTCAACAACAGCCGCTATTTCATATTCAGCCTTGTGTGTTTCTTTGTTTATTTCAATGAAATCATATTCGTTCAATGGTATACTTTCAAATTCTGTATAAACTGCGCCTGTCTGTGTATTTATGTATTCATATTTATCGGTATAATTGAATGTGATTTTATCTCCGAGCTTGAAAAAATCATTCTTTTCCACGGCAATATATCCGCTTTCCGAAAGCTTTGCAATATCACCCTCATAAACCTTCAGCTTTGAAAAAGCCGTACCCTCCAGACCGAGAAGCTGAACGCTCTGTGTAATAGTGCCGTCAGGTTCAAGATTATGTGAGATATATCCATCAATAAATTCTTCTTCGTTACCGTATTCAGCAAGTATTTCACGGACAGCTTCCTCGCTGAAATATGTTTCAGGATAATAATCATTCGGCATTGCATAGGTAACAAAGCTGTCGGTTACGCCGTCCATATATCGGAGAAATTCATTTTCTTCAAGTGAGATTGCATTTTCGTCGTCCCATCTGTATGCAAAATACTTTGAATCTGCAACAAGAAAATCCGCCTGAACATCAGAAAGATATTTTTCCATACTGAAGCTGTTGGCAAGAATAAAGGTAAGAGTAAAAGTTACTATTGAAAGAGCCAGTGACGCAACCACAAGAACTGTTTTTCCCTTGCTGCCTGTAAGTCTTGCGGCAGCCATACCAAACAGGGACACGCCCTTTTTGCCGCTTCTGTTGCTGAAGCCTGACGCCTGCTCAGTGTATCTGAGTGCCTCAACAGGCGAAACCTTTCCCGCTGTCTTTGCAGGACGGAAACAGGAAATCATAACGGTTATCCAGGCAAATAACGCAGAAAAAATAAATATCCATGGACTTACCGAAGCAGATGAGTTGTAAACATTAAGTTCCGCCATTACAACGGGACAAAGCACACAGCCAATAATCCAACCAACAATAAGCCCGATAGGAATACCGATTGCGGAAAGAATAAGCGCCTGTGTCTGAACCATACTCTTTATCTGTGTCTGTGTCGTACCGATAGTTTTCAGCATACCGTAATGGCGGATATCGTTAGCAACGGAAATTCTGAAAATGTTGTAGATGATAAGATAACCTGTAAATATAATGAAAAGCAGGATTACAGCGATTATTGCAACGCTTCCTAAATCAAGACCTTCAGCAAGATTTTCGCCCATATACCCCCAGTTTACACCGACAGCGATGGCACTTTCACTGTTTTCGCCGTCAACAAAGCCGTGACGCTCAAGAATTTCAACCATCTGTTCCTCAATGTTATGGTCGCTTTTCAGCATAACATTAAGTCCGTATTTTCCCGTGAATTCTTCATTGAACTGTACGTTGTACTTTGTGAAAAGCTCCTCAAGTCTGCTTTCGGGAATGAGGACGTGACTTGCAGGTGCCGCTTCGTCGTACTCCCACCAGCCGCTTAAAACAAAGTCTTCTGTTACGATAATTCCGTCAATGTCCATTGTAAGAGTGAAGCTTTTTCCGATTTCAGGCTCAATTCCAAGGCAGGAAAGTACCCTTGTATCAACGGTTGCTTCATTGGTATTTTCCTTCGGAAGTGTACCTGTTTCAGGTGTGCAGTAACCCCACTTCGCAGTGTTCTTGTCCATATAGCTTACTTCGGCGTAGCTTTTGGCAAAGGCTTCTCCTGTTGTTATTCCCGCTACCCTGCGCAGACCGTATTCAAGTATATCCTCGTCAACACGCAGTTCATCATATTGCTCCTTTGTAAGGCGCTTGAATTCAGCGTGGGAGTAGGTGCCTACCTGTCTGAAATTTGACTCCTCAAAGCCCTTCGCTATTGTCATAAGTATTGTGAACAGCGACGTGAAAAGAATTGTTGTAAGTGCAATTGCAATTACCGAAACAATACATCTTGTTTTTGATGTAAACAGATTTTTTATGCTCACGCGGCTGACGCATCTTTTGTTGTTAATCTTCACAGAAATCACTCCTTATTTCCCTGAAACGATTTTTCCGTCTTCAATTCTGATTATCCTGTCCGCCATCTGAGCAATTTCCTCGTTATGTGTAATCATAACAATCGTCTGAGAAAAGCGTTCACTTGTTATTTTCAGCAAGCCCATAACGTCCTGAGAGGTCTTGCTGTCAAGATTTCCCGTAGGCTCATCTGCAAGAATTATCGCAGGCTTTGCCGCAAGCGCCCTTGCAATAGCAACTCTCTGCTGCTGACCGCCTGAAAGATTGTTGGGGAGATTACCAAGCTTTTCTGTAAGACCAAGAGTTTCAATTATCGAGTCAATATATTTTCTATCAGGCTCTCTGCCATCAAGCTGAATAGGAAGTACAATGTTTTCGTACACATTAAGTGAGGGAACAAGGTTATAATTCTGGAAAACAAAGCCAATCTTCCTCCTTCTGAAAATTGTAAGCTCCTCATCACCAAGAGAGAAAATATCCTTGCCGTCAACAAATACATCTCCGTCATCAGGTCGGTCAAGTCCGCCAAGCATGTGCAGAAGCGTTGATTTACCACTTCCCGATGTGCCCACAACGGAAACAAATTCGCCCTGCTCAACCTCAAGGCTTACGCCGTCAAGTGCGTGTACCTCATTTTCTCCGCTTCCGTATATCTTTTTCAGATTATTAGTTTCAAGTATAGCCATAAAATTTACTCCTTTGCAAATAAAAATCCGTATTGTAAATTTCTCTACAATACGGATTTTCTCATATAATTCTTTCCACATTATTTCCAGCGACAAATGAATTCTTACAGTTTTGAAAGAAATACCGAAAATGTTGAACCTTTTCCCACTTCCGATGTAACCTTTATATAGCCCTTTTCCGCCGATACAATCTGCCTTGCAAGGTACAGACCAATGCCTACACCTTCCTCCGAGGACGTGCTTTCCGAGCGATAGAAGCGTGAAAAAATCTGTGCCTGTTCATCTTCGGGAATACCGTATCCCGTATCGGAAATTTCTATGCAGGCAAACATCTCATATTCCTTGACAGCGATTTTTATACCGCCATTGTCCGTGTATTTAATCGCGTTGTCAACAATATTCCACACGGCTTCGTTTGTCCATTTTTCATCAAATACAGCCTTTTCATCACCGCATTCAAGCGTAAGCGAAAGTCCCTTTGCGTCAGCCTTTGCCTGTGCCTGTACAACAATGTCCCGAAGCATAGGCGTAATGTCATTTTCCTTTGGTGCAAGGGCAATTATTCCCGTCTCAAGCCTTGACAGCTTTACAAGGGACGTGATAAGAAAGGACAGCTTTTCCGATTGGGAGAAAATACGGTTTGCATAATCCTTTTCAGTATCGGGAAGGTCACATTCCGACAATAGCTCCGAATACAGCAGAATATTTGATACGGGAGTTTTGGTCTGATGGGAAATATCTGCAATGAGCGTCTTGATTTTTGCCTTTTCCTCAGCGGTTTTACGTGCAGAAATTTCCGATGTGGAAAGATACTTCCACATTTTGTTCTCAATATACGAAAGCTGTGACTCGTCAAAACAACTTTCCGCGAAGCTTCCGTCAATCGCCTTGTCAAGCATTTCATCAAGCTTTTTTGTCAGCTGTTTCATTCTGATAAGGCAGTAAATGCTGTAAGCAATTGCCGAAATTGCAACAACAATCAGAACAACTACTAATACATTATGTTTCATCTTTCTTTACCCACATATAACCTATTCCGTAAACCGTTTTAATGCTGTCCTTTGCATCAAGCTTGTCACGCAGACGCTTCACCGTTACAGAAAGTGCATTTTCATCAACGTATTCAGCACCGTCAGTCCATATCCTGTCCACAAGCTTGTCACGGGAAAGGGTTATACCTGCATTGTCGGTAAGGATACGCAGCAGCTTCTGCTCGGTTTTGCTAAGTTCAACCATAGTACCGTCAACGCTGAATTCCATCCGTTCAAAATCGAATATGTAATTGTCCGATACAAAACAATCTGAAGCTTTCGGAGCAACAGCCTTGCGGAGCTGAGTATTGACCCTTGCACGAAGCACAGCAAGGCTGAATGGCTTGGTTATGTAGTCATCAGCACCTGCCTCAAGACCCGCCACAATATCACTTTCAAGGTCGTTCGCCGTCAGCATTATAACAGGAATGCCGTATTCCTTTTTTATGTATGGAAGAAAATCAAAACCGTTTCCGTCAGGGAGATTTACATCAAGTATTACAAGTGCCACGCCGCCGCTTGCAAGCAAATCTCTTGCTGTACGGATATTTTCCGCAGCAGCAGTTTCAGTTTTTTCACTTTTCAAAGCACGGCACAATCCCGCAGAAAGCGTACTGTCATCCTCCACTATAAGTATTTTTTTCATAACGCATATTTCCTTATTGTTTTTTTTATTATATCATATGCTGTTATTTTTTTCAACTTTTACATTTCCTTATACATAAACAAAATAAACTCGTTGTCAGAAAAACCATTTTTACGGTAAAAATTCGGTGCAGGTGCATACTTGTTTGTGCAAAGAGTAAGTCCTGCAAGACCATGCTCCTTTACATATTCATCTGCCGCATTTATCAGCATACTTCCATAACCGCTTCTCTGCATTTCGGGAAGAACAAACATCTCATCAATGTAAAGCTCACTGTTGTTCCACCAGATTTTTTCGTGAGCAAACATTGCACCGATAATTTTCCCGTTTTCTTCAAGAACAAAGCCGACAAATTTCTTTGCGTTAAAATAATCTTCAAGGTAAGCTGTACCTGTTTCCATTGCCCAGCGGCATTGCCACATTTCATTGTTATAAACAGCACAGAGAATTTCTGCACAGGCAGAAATGTCCGTTTTCTGCATTTTGCGTATCATATTTTATCTCCTTTATTGTAGTTCTTTGTGATAAATCCTGCTCTCCTCGCCATAAATATCGGTACGGCTTTCCATATATGTGAAGCCGTATTTTTCATACAATCCAACGTGGTCGGTTGCAAGGTAAACCTTTTCAAAGCCTTGCAAAAACGCTCTTTTACAAGCTGTATTTATAATCTCACCGCTATACCGCTTTCCGCGATATTCAGGTGATGTGAACACAAATCCAACCCACGGAAACATATCATCATCCTTAATGCAATCGCGTTGAGTAAGTGTGCAGAAGGATACAAGCTGTTCTCCGTCGGCCATAATAAACAGACTGCCGTTTCCGAGAACACTGTGAAAGCTGTTGTTGTCCAGCAAATCAGCAAGAAACTCTGCCGCACGCCATTCACAGACACGGATTTTATCAATCCAGCTTCGCTGTTCATTGCTAAAATAATCAAAGATTTCCATCAGCTGTATTTCGCCTCCAGTTCTTCAAACGTAGGTTGATGTTCTTCCATAAAATATTCCGTGCCATTTTTATTGCGGTCAAGAAATCTGTGAGTGTAAAGCTCTCGACGCAGAGTGGCAGGGTCGCCGAATGTATGCCAGCAATTGAGAATTTCGTTTATTTCTTTTTCGGTGTATGTAATCCCCGCCTCAAATTTCTGTGCAAGATAAATCAAAGCATAAAGCTTCATTTTTCTTTTTGACGGGTAAGCAGTAAGTCTTCCTCTTTCGTCAAGGAAATTTTTCAGAATTTCTTTCATATTATCACTCCCTAATCCGTGAATCCATATTAAACACAAGTACCCACTTACTGTCACGATTTTCCCACGTTGAGGTAACGTGAAATGTTCCTGCCAAATCGGCATTTTCGGGCGTGTCAGCAGTTGTTTTTACAATATAGTGTACCTGCACGGTCTTGTCTGTTTCGTATACAATTTCAAAGCCTGTAATTTCAAAATCGGAAATGCCGAAATTACTGACAAATTCAGCATACTCCGCACCCGTACAGCGATAACCTCCGCAGACCATAACAGCGTCGGCTGCTACAAGCTTTCCAAATTCGTTTTTGTCGCTGTCCTTTGCGGATTGCCACATTTTGTTTTCAAGTTCGTACATCATGTTTATACCTCATTGTAAACTCAATTTAGTGTTTCAGCAAACACCTGTAGCAAAACATCGTTAGGAATGTTCTGCTTCAAATAAATTTGCAGCATTCCTTTTGGAGTAATTTTATAAGTTTCCAGCTTGTCTTTGTACTGAATTACTGCACTTGCTTCAATATTGATGTGGTCTTTGAAAGGTATCAATCTCACAACCTTTTCTCCGTTATAATAGCTTGGCAGCTTCGCCCACATTGTTTCATCTACATCAATAGCCACGCTGTCATATATCAGCTGACGTAGTGCTGTAAACATATCGACAATTTCCTGCGGATATTTTTCAAGATGCATTTTTATCTGTTCGTTCATT
>CALATN010000195.1 GCA_937891895.1 uncultured Clostridia bacterium | reverse complement strand
CCCCGACAACGGCTTGGACAAATGTGACAGATACCTCGATTTTTCCTTCACGCTGAAAAACGAGGGCGGCGAATGGAAGCTTTACAGCTGTACAAACTATGAAGCGTTTTTTACGTATCTTGTAGGCACGGCGGCTGACGTGAGCAAGAGTCTTGAAGAAAATGGTCTGACGGTTACGCTTGAAAAAGAACGAAGCTGTCTGATTAACGAGGATTGGCTCCTCTCACTTATGGAATATCTGGAAAGCGGCTGTACAACAGAATACAATTACCTTGACCAAGGCAACGATTTCGGTAATTACGATTTTATGGACGATTTCACTATTGACAGCTATTCCTATAGCTGGATATACGCTTACGCAGGATATGGTGTAACACTAAACTGCTCGGACAGCACTTGCGAGATGTTCCCGAATGGTGAGTCGCTGTGGTATTTCGGAAATGGTATGTTCTGCCCGTGGGAAAAGGCGAAGAAGCTGAACTCCCGATATGACGATTTGGAAGAACCTTTCAGAACAGCGTATTTTGCAGCTTCTGATTTTTCGTTATATACAGATGCGTTTGAGTTTGATAAGGAATGGCTTGAAAGTTGCACTGACACTGACATAGATGTTCATGAATTTTACCATGCACATAATCCGTATATGAAAAGGAACGAAGAAACGGGCGGCGTTCAGGTTGATGAGTATATAAGGGCTGTTAAAACACTTTATAATATTACCGTTAACAAAGATGATTTTGACTATCTGTTTGAAAGAGGTCTTGCATCAGAAAACGGTGACGTCTTTGCATGGTGCGGTCACGGTGCGTTCTGGTATTATGACAGGCTTGCAGATTACGAAGAAACGGACAGCGAGGTAAAGGTTACTATTGATTATTACGGCGACGAGCTTTATTTCTATCCTGTGCTTGAGGTTGAGTATACTTTTGCTAAAAATGCTGACGGTACAATAACATTGCAGGGTGCAGAAAAGATTTTCGACAAAGGGTATGAACTTGCGTGCGGAACTGTTTAAAAATATTTTCAAAAACCCCTTGCAATCCGCAAAAAGATGTGGTATAATAGTTGCAACAGAATAAGATGTACAAAAGACCGAGAACCTTCTCGGTCTTTTGTGTTGTATTCGTACAGATAAAAGAAAGGAAGGATTGAATGGCTGGTAAAAAAGGCGGCAACACTGTGGCAAAGGTTTATGACATTGCGAAGCCGATTGCTGACTCGCTGGGGCTGAAAATTTGGGACGTTACTTTCGAAAAGGAAGGTGCAATGTGGTTTCTGAAGGTGCTTATCGACAAGATTGACGGTGCACTTGATATGGATGACTGCGAGGCTATGACGCGTCCGCTTTCAAAGGCGCTTGACGAGGCTGACCCGATTGAACAGAATTATATGCTGGAGGTTGGTTCCCCAGGTTTGGGACGTGACCTGAAAAAGCCTGAGCACTTTGAGGAGTTTCTGGAGTGTCCCGTAAGAATACGCTACATCCGTGAAACTGACGGACAGAAGGAATTTATTGCTATTCTCAAGGGCTATGACAAGGACACAATTTCCGTTATCACTGAGGAGGGCGACAAGGAAATTGCTATTTCCGAAACTGCTTTCATCAGGCTGTTTGATGATGACGATGATGAATTGTTTGCAGACGATGACGAGGAATAATTTTCGGTAAAATTTAAATTTATATAGAAAACCAATTAAACGTGTTTAGGAGGAATTCATAAAAATGAACAAGGAATTTTTTGAGGCGCTTGAACTGCTGGCGCAGGAAAACGGAATACCTATGGAAACTCTGGTTGAAAAGATTGAACAGGGTATTTCAAGAGCGGTTAAGAAGGAATATCCCGACTGCGAAAATCATCTTGTAAAGATTGATGTTGAGAAGAAGAAGCTTGAGGTTTGTCTGATGAGAACTGTTGTTGAAGGCGAGCCACTCGATATGAGCGAAATCAACATTGACGAAGCAATTGCTACCTGCACAAAGCGTGCAAAGGTCGGCGACGTTGTTCCGTTCAAGCTTTCCCCAGCCAAGTTCGGACGTGTTGCTGCACAGGGTGCAAAGCAGGCTATCCGTACAGACCTCAAGACTTTTGAACGCGCTAAGTACATCAGCAACTTCGAAGGCAAGGTCAAGGACATCGTTTCCGCAACAGTTCAGAGAATTGAACCTGAAAGCGGCAACGTTACTCTCACAATTGACAAGAACGAGGTTTACCTTTTCAAGAATGAGCAGATCCCTGGCGAAACTCTCAAGGAAGGTCAGATTGTAAAGCTCTACATCGTGGACATCATCAATCAGACAAAGCGTCCTATGGTTAAGATTTCCCGTGCTCACAAGGACCTCGTAAAGCGTCTTTTCGAGCTTGAAATTCCTGAAATCTATGACGGCACAGTTGAAGTTATGGCTATCTCCCGTGAGGCAGGCTCAAGAACAAAGATTGCTGTATGGTCCAAGGATAAGAACGTTGACGCTGTAGGCTCCTGTATCGGTCCTAAGCACAGCCGTATCCAGAACATTGTCAACGAGCTCAACGGCGAAAAGATTGATATTATAGTATACGACGAAGACCCCGCTGTTTTCATCGCTCATGCACTTGCTCCTGCAGATGTAATCAGCGTTACCATAGATGAAGAAAGCGAACAGAATGCTTGCACAGTTATTGTTCCTAACAATCAGCTTTCCCTTGCAATCGGCAACAAGGGTCAGAATGCTAAGCTTGCTGCAAGACTTACAGGCTACAAGATTGACATCAAGCCTGAAAATCCGATTGACTGATAAGGTCGTGATTGAATGGCGGCTGTAAAGAAAATCCCTATGAGAATGTGTCTCGGCTGCAACGAGATGAAGCCCAAGAAGGAACTTATCCGTGCGGTAAAATCACCTGAGGGTGAGATTTCCATGGACCTTACGGGCAAGAAATCAGGCAGAGGCGCTTATATATGCAGAAGTGCGGAATGTTTCCGTCTGGCAAGAAAGGCACGACGCTTCGAAAAAGCTTTTTCCTGTCAGATTTCCGAAGAAGTCTACGACGCTATGGAAAAGGAGCTGACTGAAAATGAGTAATCTCACAGGTCTGCTGACCATTTGCAGAAAAGCGGGAAGACTTGTTATGGGCTTCGACCCTATGAAGGATGCTCTTGCAGAAGGAAAGGCCTGCGCTGTAATTGTTGTGTCGGACATTTCCCCTAAGACAGAAAAGGAAGTACGCTTCTTTTCGGGGAAGAAAAATATTCCCGTTGCAAGGACAGCTATGACGCTTGACGAGGTTTATTTCACCATCGGCAAAAAGGCGGGCATCCTTACAATCTGCGACAAGGGCTTTGCCGAAAAGGCACTTGCTATCTGCGAAAATGAAAATACTGACAATTCCCAATAAAATATCATAAACGGAGGTTATATAGCCTATGAGTACAACAAAATCCACAAAACTTAAAATAAATGATGTTGCCAAAGAGCTCAACACTACAGGTCAGGAACTTGCTGACTTTGTGAATGAGAAGCTCGGCACAGCAAAGAAGCCTACTGCTTCTCTTACAGAAGAAGAAATGAACTACGTTCTTGAGGCTTTCTCTCAGAACAATCAGGTTGCAACATTTGATGATTATTTTGCAACAAAGAATCAGCCAGCGGAAGAACCAAAGGCTGAAGAAAAGCCTGCTGAAAAGAAGGCTCCTAAGGCTAAGAAGGAAACTGCAAAGAAGGAAGCTGCTCCTAAGGCTGACAAGGCAGCTGCTGAGAAACCAGCTGCAGAAAAGGCTGAAAAGCCAGCCAAGGCTAAGAAGGAAACAGCTAAGAAGGAAGCCGCTCCTAAGGCTGAAAAACCAGCTGCTGAAAAGCCTGCTGAAAAGAAGGCTGAACCTAAGGCTGAAAAGCCTGTTGAAGCCAAGGCTGAAGAACCAAAGAAGGAACAGCCTGCTCCAAAGCCTGTGAACAACCAGCCGCAGAACAAGAATGACCGCTTCAACACACAGCAGGTCCTCAACGCTGACAAGAAGAAAAAGCCTGAGCAGAAGCCTCAGAACAAGCCTGCTGAACAGTCCAACAAGAAGAAGCTTGACGTTAAGTTTGCTGACGCTTCCACTCCTGTTGAAAACAACAAGATTCACACAATCGACACAAGAGGCTCTTATGTTGAAATGGATAAGTACAACGAAAAGTACGACAACATGGCTAACGCTTCAGGCGGCAACAACCGTAAGAAGGACAACTTCTCAAAGAAGCAGAAGCTTACTCAGAAGTCACAGCAGAGAAAGAGCCAGCAGTACTCCAACAAGCGTGAGAGTGAAGCTGAAAAGCTCCGCAGACTTGAGCTTGAACGTGCAAGAAAACAGCAGCTCAAGGTTCTTATCCCTGACGAAATCGTTGTTTCCGAGCTTGCTTCAAGACTGAAGGTTACTGCTACTGAAGTAATCAAGAAGCTCATGCAGCTTGGCGAAATGTGCACAATCAACCAGGTTATCGACTTTGATACAGCGTCCCTCGTTGCTGAAGAACTTGGCGCTAAGGTTGAAAAGGAAGTTATCATTACTATTGAAGAACGTCTTATCGATGACTCCGATGACGACGGCGAGGGCGAAGAAAGAGCTCCTGTTGTTGTAGTAATGGGTCACGTTGACCACGGTAAGACTTCCCTCCTCGACCACATCCGTAACGCAAACGTGATCGCAGGTGAGGCCGGAGGTATCACACAGCACATCGGTGCATACAATGTGAAGCTTCCTGACGGACAGAGGATCACATTCCTCGATACTCCTGGTCATGAGG
>CALATN010000194.1 GCA_937891895.1 uncultured Clostridia bacterium | reverse complement strand
TGTAGAATGATATGCCACAGTTAACTTTTTCATCAACGTTTTACCAAAGCTTTCAATGTTGATATTATTGTAATCAAAGTTTGCTCTTATGTAAACAATTTGATTTTTGATATTACTCATACATTCTAATTCTAATAAATCATTATTATTCGGATTATTGAGAAACATTTCATCAAGGCGGCTCTGAAATTCATCTTCCAAATCAAAACCCTCACATATCAATATCGCGTAAACTAATAATTCTTCCATTGATTATTCTCCCTGCGGAACATCTTCATTCAGGCTTTTATTACGGTAATTAAGATTAGTACGAAGCGTATATCCTTGTTGTTCCCAGAAAGCATTTGCCGCATCATTATCCTTAAAAACCAGCCCGAATATTTTTGTGATACCTTCATTACGCAGAGCATCTTCAGCCTTCTGAACAAGCAAACGAGCAATGCCTTGACGACGATAATCAGGGTGTACACACATATGATGAACAATCGCACGTCTGCCGTCGTGACCTGTAAGAATAACACCAACTATTTTCTCAGTATCATCATTCAGATACGCTAAAAAGCAAGTTTTGGGATTACGTTTTAAATAACGTTCAATTCCATCTTTGCTGTCATCAACAGGATTTAACGCACGTCTTGATTGTTCTGTACTGTTCCAAAGCTTATAAATATCATCGTAATCTTCAATAACAACAGGTCTGATTTCAATATTCATAGCATTACACTCCAATAATTCAGATTTGCCAATGAAACAATTATAACAACGTTGCCATAAAAAGTCAAGAAAAACCTCCTGCCATAAGACAGGAGGTTTCACTTTTCAATTAAAGATTGATAATAACCTTACCTTCAGAAGTAGGATTTACAGTAATAGCATCCTTGCCGAATACCTTAACCTTGAAGGAAGAAGTTGTGTTAGTGTAGGAAACTTCAATCTTTCCGCCATTATTTGTAGCAGTAAGAGTGAAAATCTTTTCAGCTTCAGTGTTGTAAATATTACACTCAGCTGTCTTGCCTTCTTCAAGCTCGTAAATAACGAATTCTGTATCTGTAAGGTAATCGTACTCAAAGTTCTTTTCAAAGTTACCGTAAGCAACAATACTGTTTGGCTTAGCAAGGCATGGGAGAGAGAAGTAGTCAAACTTTTCGTTGTAGAACTTGCCACCATCATACTGCTTACCGGAAATAATATCTGTCCACTTGCCAGCAGGTACATAGAATTCAGCTGTGCCTTCTTCATTGAAGATAGGAGCAACAAGAATGTTGTCACCAAACATATACTGACGGTCAAGGTTGAGGCAAACAGGATCATCAGCATAGTCAATAACCATAGCTCTCATCATTGGTACACCGACAGTAGAAGTCTTGATAGCCTGACCCCAGATGTAAGGCATAAGCTTACCCTTGAGCTTGGTAAAGAAACGGAGTACATCACAGCTTTCCTCGTCAAAGTTCCAAGGCACTCTGTAAGAGCTGTTACCGTGGAGACGGGAGTGAGAGGAGAACAGACCGAATGCTGCCCATCTCTTGTAAATATCAGGTGTAGCAGTAGCTTCGAAACCACTCATATCGTGGCTGAAATAACCGAAACCGGAAAGACAAAGTGAAAGACCGCCACGGAGAGTTTCTGCCATAGATGTGTATTCTGCAGAACAGTCACCACCCCAGTGAACAGGGAACTGCTGACCACCTGCTGTTGCAGAACGTGCAAACAGACAAGCCTTATTTTCACCGTAGTATTCCTTGAGAACATTGAATACGCACTTGTTGTAAAGGTATGTATAATAGTTGTGCATTGCAATTGGGTCAGAGCCGTCAAAATACTTAACCTTAGTAGGAATTCTCTCACCAAAGTCAGTCTTGAAGCAGTCAACACCCATATCACAAAGTGCACGCAGCTTGGAAGCATACCATTCGCAAGCAGCAGGATTTGTGAAGTCTACGATAGCCATACCAGGCTGCCACATATCACACTGGAACACACTGCCGTCAAGGTTCTTGATGAAATAACCGTTTTCCTTACCTTCATCAAAAAGCTTGGAACGCTGTGCAATGTATGGGTTAATCCATACGCAGATTTCAAGACCTCTTGCCTTAAGACGCTTGAGCATAGCAGCAGGGTCAGGGAACTGACGCTTGTCCCACTCAAAATTACCCCATTCAAACTCCTTCATCCAGAAACAGTCAAAGTGGAATACCTGAAGCGGAATATCACGTTCAGCCATACCGTCAATAAAGGATGTAACAGTTTCTTCATCGTAATTTGTGGTAAATGAAGTTGTAAGCCACAGACCGAATGTATAAGCAGGAGGGAGTGCAGGCTTACCTGTAAGTGTTGTATAGTTAGCAAGAACCTCTGTAAGATTTTCGCCGCCAATCATAAAGTATTCAAGGCGCTCACCAGGAACAGTAAAGGATACCTTTGAAACTGTGTCGGAAGCAACTTCATAAGAAACCTTATCGGAGCTATTTACAAAAACACCATAGCCTCTTGAAGAAACATAGAAAGGAATACATTTATAGGACTGGTCGGAGCAAGTACCACCATCAGAATTCCAAGTTTCAACATTCTGACCATTCTTTACAAATGTAGTGAACTTTTCACCAAAGCCATAAATGTTTTCGCCAACAGAAAGAGTAAGCTGCTCACGCAGATATGTACTGCGTTCATCCTGTGGATAGCTCCAGAAAGTTTCATCCTGTGTATGAGCAAGACGAGAGGAAACTCTGAACTGATTTTCATTTACGATAGTAGTAGCTCTCCAAGCACCACCTGTAAGTTTCTTATCCTTGTAATAATACTGAACGTTCCAGCCAAACTTACCAATCCTAACTTTTGTACCGCCAGAAATGAGCTCCCAATAATCAGGACCCTCAACAACTTCAGGAACAAAGCCCTGATCCTCATTAAGTTCAAACTTAGGCATATTATCAAGTGTACCCTTATAATGGTCAATAGTAACCTTGATAACATCCTTCTGAGTAGAAGCAAAGGTAATCTCAAAAACAGGACCGCCAAGAGTCATACCTCTGTTCTGAATGTAATTTGTAGTTGCAAGAACATTGATATAATTCTTGCCAACCTGAATTTCATAGGCTTGAGAAGCATAATTTACTTCATAGCCTCTTTTGTTAAGCCAAAAGCCATCTGCGAATTTCATATACAAAACTCCTTTGTTATGTAATTGATTACATTGTACAACATATACATAAAAATTGCAAGGGGTTTAGAAACTTTAACGTTTTGTTCATACATATTTTTTTAAAAAGGAATACAAGTTACAAACACCGAATAAAATTACATAGCAGTTTCATTGAACTACAAATAAGGAGGATTCATATATGAATTTAAAAGTATCAAAAGAAAAAATAACATCTGCAGAAATAGTGTTTTCCGATACCAATGAACAATCGATTGAACTTGACTATATTCTGCCTGACTATTATCCTGAAATATTTCGTATTCTGAAGTGTATCACAACACCACAGATTACATTTTACAACATTGATGGAACAAAGCTTACATATGAAATGTCAGTTTCTATCCGTATTCTCTATTGCGCAGAAAGCAGTAATGCAGTTCATACCATCACTCAGAAGCTTACTTATTCCAAAAAAACAGATATCGGAAAAAGCTGTACAAATCCGCAGATAACAATTACACCACAAATTAATTTTGTAAATTGTCGTGCGGTAAATCCAAGAAGAATTGACATTCGCGGTGCTGTTTCTACCATTGTATCTGTCAGTGGATTACAATGCAAAGAACTGATTTCCGATATTGAAGGCGGAAATATTCAACTCAAAAGAATGTCATTAACATATCCATCTGAACATCTTAATACTTCTAAAACAATTACAGTTTCAGAAAAATTTGATATAGGAATGTCAAAACCATCTATTATTGATATAATAAGAAGCGATGCAATAGTTACTTCAATAGATAAAAAAGTGATTGCAGATAAAATCATCGTAAAAGGTGATTTGTGTATCAATATGCTGTATACTTGTCAAAAAGACAATTATGACATCATCGAACCTATGCAATTCACATTACCATTCTCACAGGTAATTGATTTTGATGGTATTGACGACAGATTTGAGTGTAATGTGAATACAGATGTCCTATTCTGTGAAATTATACCTTGTTCAGATGGTGACGGTAACACTAAAATTGCTGAATGTAGTGTAAATATCCTCATTTCTTGTTCTGCTTTCAAACCAACTACTGCTGAATTTGTAGTCGATGAATATTCGACTTCATATACAACTCTGAGTGAAAAATCAAACTTTTTAATCGAAACTGCTCCAAACTGCCTTGACAATGTATTTGTTACCAAAAGTACAATTTCTTCAACAGATAATGAGCTTGAATGCATATATGATGCATGGTGCACTGTAAAAAGCTTTTCAGTAAATCTTTCTACAGAAGAAAAATGCATTATTCTCAATGGTACAAACAGCTATATCATTTTAGCCAAAAATAAAGAAGGAAATCCCTTAATTCTCGAGAAAGAGGAGCTTTTCACAGCAAATATTCCTCTTGAAAACATCAATGACCTTTCGCAAGCCGATATAAAGCTTATTCCATTATCATGTTCATATACTCTTTCTTCTGATAGTACAATTGAGTTAAAATCTGAAATTCGTATATCAGGTTATATTAAAAATTATATATCAATAAATGGTATTACAGACATTACATTAAATGAAGATGAGCCTATAAATCACAAAAACAACTATGCTCTTAAAATCTATTATACAAATGACAATGAAGATTTATGGGAAATTGCAAAGAAATATAACACATCAGTTTCAGCTATAATCGAAGAAAATGAAATTGAGGACGATATGATCACAGGCTGCGGAATGATTCTCATCCCGATTGTTTAACAAAAATCAATGGAGGTATACTTAAATGATAAACAACGATATTTATTGTGATATTGCCAAACGAACTGACGGAGATATCTATATAGGTGTTGTAGGTCCTGTTCGTACAGGAAAATCAACATTTATCAAAAAATTTATGGAGCAGCTTGTTATACCGAATATTACAAGCGAGTACCGTCGAGAGAGAGCAGTTGACGAGCTTCCCCAATCTTCAGCAGGTAAAACAATTATGACTACCGAGCCGAAATTTATCCCTGAGGAAGCTGTTGAAGTAACAATTGCCGATAAAGCACGTTTCAATGTCAGAATGATTGACTGCGTAGGATATATTGTTCCAAGTGCTATTGGATACATTGAAAATGAGGCGCCCAGAATGGTTGTTACACCATGGTTTGAAGAGGAAATTCCATTTGCAATGGCAGCTGAAGTCGGCACACAAAAGGTAATTCAGGACCACTCAACAATTGGTCTTGTTATTACAACTGACGGCAGTATCTCAGATATTCCCCGTGAGGAATACGAAGAAGCTGAACAGAGAGTTATCAATGAGCTTAATTCAATTAACAAGCCATATGTAATTCTGCTTAACTGCTTATATCCAAACTCATCTGACTCCCAAAAACTTGCTTCTGTACTTTCTGAAAAATACTCTACACCCGTTATTCCGGTGAACTGTGTTGACCTTAACGAAGAAGATATCAATGATATCTTAAAACAAGTTCTCTATGCTTTTCCTATTAAGGAAATAAACATCTGTATGCCTAAATGGGTAACAGGACTTGTTAAAGGACATTGGCTCAAAAAAGATGTTTTTGATTGTATCAGAACAGCAGCCGAGAACGTAAAGTATGTTCGTGACGTAAACGGAGTAACTGATACAATTTCTGAGTGTGACTATATCAATAAAACAATTATTTCAGGAATTGACCTTGGAAAGGGAAGTGCAGAAATCTGTGTTGAGCTGAAAAATAATCTCTTTTTCAAAATTCTTGGTGAGGAAACAGGTATTGAAATAAACAGTGAAAGCGACCTTATGCCGCTTCTCAAAGAACTCACCGCCGTTAAGCGTAAGTACGAAAAGATTGAAAATGCACTTTCCGAGGTTGACGCAACTGGCTATGGAATTGTAATGCCGTCCATCGAGGAGCTTTCTCTCGAAGAACCTGAAATTGTAAAGCAGGGCGGTAAATACGGAGTACGCCTCAAAGCCTCCGCACCGTCAATCCATATGATGAAAGCCGATATCGTAACCGAAGTAAGTCCTATTGTCGGCTCGGAAAAGCAGTCGGAAGAACTTGTTATGTATCTGCTTAAAGAGTTTGAGGAAAGCCCACAGAAAATCTGGGAGTCCAATATTTTCGGAAAGTCCCTCCACGAGCTTGTCAACGAGGGTCTGCATAACAAGCTTTACCGTATGCCTGTTGACGCCCGTATGAAGCTTCAGGAAACCCTTGAACGAATTATCAACGAGGGCTGCGGCGGTCTGATTTGTTTTATTCTTTAAAAAGTTATAGCCTGAGAAACCAAATTTCTCAGGCTATTTTTATCTGAATTTTTCCAAACGATAAACTTGCTCATCATCTAATTCTGAAATTCCGTTTTTATAGTCATATCCCATTTTTCGATAAAAATCTATTGCAGTAATTGAAGCTGGAATTTCAATTCGTTTTGCTCTTAAAAAGAATTTATCTTGTTCAAGTGTATTTATAATTAGTTTACCAATTCCTTTTCCCTGATATTCAGGTAGTACAAAAATTGTCAGCAAAATACTTTCAGTTATGCTTCCCCAATATCCAGCAATAGCGCCACATCCAACAATTCTTTCTTTATCACAAACAACATACATATGACTCTGTTTTGCACGTTCAATTAATACATCTGGTGAATGTGAAGATATGTTGTCATTAATATATTCTGGAGAATAGTCTTTACTATTGCTTTTTCTCAAAGTTTCAGCAATAACTTGTGCAGTTTCAATGGCATCTTCTTGTTTAAATAATCTTATTTCCACAATGTACACCTCTTCGTCAAATTATAAATTAGAAAAAGGTCACTCCCGACTAATAGGAAGTGACCTTTAAAAATATTACTTGAAGTAAGCTACACCGCTTTCGAAAATCTTCTGATCCTTGTTACCAGGAACATTCTTGCAGATTTCAGAGCCGATACGTTCACTGTGACCCATCTTACCGAGTACACGTCCGTCAGGGGATGTGATACCCTCGATAGCTTCAAAGGAAGTGTTTGGATTGAAGCGGATATCCATTGTAGGAGCACCGCTGAGGTCAACATACTGTGTAGCAATCTGACCATTGTCAGCAAGCTGCTTGATAAGCTCAGGAGAAGCAACGAAACGACCCTCACCGTGAGAAATTGCAATTCTGTGAATGTCACCAACTTCACAGCCTGCAAGCCAAGGAGACTTGTTGGAAGCAATTCTTGTGTTAACCATCATAGACTGGTGTCTGCCGATGGTGTTGAATGTAAGTGTAGGAGAGTTGTCTTCCATATCAACAATCTTACCGTAAGGCACAAGACCAAGCTTGATAAGAGCCTGGAAGCCGTTACAAATACCAAGCATAAGACCGTCACGATTGTCAAGGAGGTCATGAACAGCGTCCTTGATACGTGGGTTACGGAAAAATGCAGTGATGAACTTACCGGAACCGTCTGGTTCGTCACCACCGGAGAAGCCACCAGGAATCATAATAATCTGGGACTGCTTGATAGCCTTTTCAAAGTAGGAAACGCTGTCCTCAAGTGCAGCTGTAGAAAGGTTCTTGATAACAACAACCTCAGGGTCTGCACCAGCACGTTCAAATACTCTTGCGGTATCATATTCACAGTTTGTACCTGGGAATACAGGAATAAGTACACGTGGCTTAGCGAAAGAAGAAGCATGCTGAACAGGATCCTTAGTTGTGTATGTGAATATCTTGGCAGGCTTGTCTTCTGTCTTGATATTGCAAGGGAATACAGGTTCAAGTCTGTCCTCCCACTTCTTCTGAATATCAGCCATATCAACAACATAATCCTTGCAGTCAATCTTGTATTCAGCAATAGTTTCACCGATAACATTTTCAACAGTGAATGGATCACCATCAAGTTCAACAACAAATGCACCGTATCTGGAGTAGAAAAGAAGGTCTTCAGAAAGCTTTTTGTCAAACTTGAAACCGATTCTGTTACCAAGGGACATCTTTGCAACAGCTTCAGCAACACCGCCAAAACCGACAGCCCAAGCAGCAACAGCTGTACCGTCAGCAATAAGCTTTTCAACCTTTTCGTAGCATTCCTTTACGCTGTCAAATACAGGAAGTCCGTTTTCATCAAGTTCAGGAACAATAAGGATAACCTTGTCGCCAGCCTTCTTGAATTCAGGAGAAATAACCTTCTTTGCAGAAGCTGTAGATACAGCAAAGGAAACAAGTGTAGGTGGTACGTCAATATTTTCAAATGTACCGGACATAGAGTCCTTGCCGCCGATAGAACCGCAGCCAAGCTCAAGCTGCGCCTTGAATGCACCGAGAAGAGCAGAGAAAGGCTTGCCCCAACGAGTAGGATTGTTCTGTGTTCTTTCAAAATATTCCTGGAATGTGAGCCAACAGTGCTT
This sequence comes from uncultured Clostridia bacterium, assembly GCA_937891895.1. Taxonomy (GTDB): domain Bacteria; phylum Bacillota; class Clostridia; order Oscillospirales; family Ruminococcaceae; genus RGIG8773. The sequence continues at coordinate 14,265 of CALATN010000194.1, read as the reverse complement.
GTAGCTACCGCCTGCAGCAACAACCTTAGCAATAGATTCAATTACAGCAAACATTGCACCATGATATGGGCTTCTATCGGAAACATAAGGGTTAAAGCCCCAACCCATAATAGAACATGTATCAGTCTGACCCTTGAGAACAGGAATTTTTGCAGCCATAGCCTGTGTAGGTGTGAGCTGATAAGCACCACCGTAAGGCATAAGAACTGTACCTGCACCGATTGTAGAGTCAAAACGTTCAACAAGACCCTTCTGTGAGCAGACATTAAGATTAGTCATAAGCTGTTCCCAGCTATCAGGTGTATCGCTGTAAGTCTTGATCTGATTTGTAACAGGGAGAGGAACTGCAACAGTTGTATGCTTTTCAGCACCGTTGGAGTTGAGGAATTCTCTTGAAAGGTCAACAATAACCTTGTCATTCCACTTCATTCTGAGACGTGGCTCAGCTGTTACTACAGCAACAAGAGTTGCTTCAAGGTTTTCCTTTGCAGCTTCAGCAATAAACTTATCTGCATCTGTCTTACGTACAACAACAGCCATACGTTCCTGGCTTTCAGAAATAGCAAGCTCAGTACCATCAAGGCCATCATACTTCTTAGGAACCTTGTTAAGATCAATAATAAGACCGTCTGTAAGTTCACCGATAGCAACGGAAACACCGCCAGCACCGAAGTCATTACAACGCTTGATCATCTTTGTAACTTCAGGATTTCTGAAAAGTCTCTGAAGCTTTCTTTCTTCAGGTGGGTTACCCTTCTGAACTTCTGCACCACAGTTTTCGATTGAAGCCTCTGTATGTGACTTGGATGAACCAGTAGCACCACCGCAGCCGTCACGACCTGTACGACCGCCGAGGAGAATGATTACGTCATCAGGATCAGGAACTTCACGGATAACATTTGCCTTTGGAGCAGCACCAACAACAGCACCGATTTCCATACGCTTTGCAACATATCCAGGGTGATATATTTCAGAAACGTGTCCTGTAGCAAGACCAATCTGGTTACCATAAGAGCTGTAGCCAGCTGCAGCACCAACAGTAATCTTTCTCTGTGGAAGCTTACCGTGAACTGTATCTTCAACAGGAACAAGCGGATTAGCTGCACCGGTTACACGCATAGCCTGATATACATAAGAACGACCGGAGAGCGGGTCACGGATAGCACCGCCAAGACAAGTTGCCGCACCACCGAAAGGTTCAATTTCAGTAGGGTGGTTGTGAGTTTCATTCTTGAACATAAGGAGCCAATCCTGAAGTTCGCCATCAACATCAACCTTGATTTCAACGGAACAAGCATTGATTTCTTCAGATTCGTCAAGATCCTTGAGAATTCCGTCCTTCTTGAGCTTTCTTGCACCGATAGTAGCAATATCCATAAGAGTGATAGGCTTGTCACTTCTACCAAGTTCATTTCTTACATTGATATATTCATCATAAGTCTTCTGAATATAATCAGCATTGATAGTAGCATCATCAATAATTGTAGAGAATGTAGTGTGACGGCAGTGGTCAGACCAGTATGTATCAATCATTCTGATTTCTGTAATTGTAGGATCACGCTTTTCAGTATCCTTGAAATACTTCTGACAGAACTTGATATCGTCAAGATCCATAGCAAGACCGTACTTGTTGATAAAGTTAACGAGTTCAACCTCTTCCAGATAAATGAAATTTGTAAGTGTCTCAACTTCTGTAGGAATTTCATATTCGGAAGCAAGTGTTTCAAATTCTTCAAGAGAAGCTTCACGGCTTTCAACAGGGTTGATGATATAAGCTTTAAGCTGAGCAAGTTCGTCAGCAGAAAGCTTACCTTCCACAATGTAAACACGTGCATTCTTAACCTTGCATCGTTCACCCTGAGTAAGAATCTGGATACACTGCTCACAGGAATCTGCACGCTGATCAAACTGACCCGGGAGATATTCAACTGCAAAAACAGTTTCATTTTCCTTGAGTTCAGGCATTGTGCGATAGCAGGTATCAACAGCAGGCTCAGAAAATACATTTCCGATAGCAAGTGCAAAATCAGCATCACTAAGACCTTCTGCATCATAACGGTTCAGAAGACGAATGTTTCTGAGATTATCCAGACGCAGAGCCGTCTTTGCATCAGAAAGCAGATTTTTTGCTTCTACTGCATATTCAGGCTTTTTTTCAACATAGATACGAAAAACTGACATAATTTATACTCTCCTTATATATTAAGATAAAATTTCGCCAAAACAGCAATCTTTTCCTAACTCTACTATTTTAACATAAAAAAGCAAATTACGCAAACTTTTATCTGAATTTTTTGTTAAAATTTTTATATGAGTGTAATTTGGTGTAAATCCGTGGTGAATTCCATCACTTTTTTCACGTTCAAAAAGAACAGGAAACTCTTTTCCCAATTGACTTTCAAGGAATTCCCGTGCACTCCTGTCCGTTAATTCAATCATTTTTGACGAACGAATATTTTTTATGTTTTCTGGTATCTGATCATCAAATTCAGCAGCAGTAGTTCCTTTTCTTGGCGAATATGGGAAAACATGGGACTTGGCAAATCCGATTTTTTCTACAAATTTCAATGATTGTTCAAAATCTTCTTCTGTTTCACCCGGAAAACCAACCATAATATCTGTAGTAATCGAGCAATCTTCAAAATTATGCCGCAATAAACCAACTATTTTTTCATAATCGCCAGTGAGATAACGTCTGTTCATAGCCTTAAGTGTCTTATTACACCCACTCTGCAAGGATAAATGGAATTGCGGGCATAGCTTTTTCAGCCTTGATAACCTGACTATATCACTCTCCGTAATCATTTCAGGTTCTATCGAACCTAAACGTACACGTTCTATACCATTTATGCCACACACAGCTTCAACGGCATCAACCAATCTTTTACCAAAATCAATGCCATAAAATGAAAGATTGATTCCAACCAAAACAATTTCCTTATATCCGGCCGTTGCAAGCTGTTCAACCTCGGAAATAATATCCTTAATCGGTTTTGAACGAAAATTCCCGCGTGAATAGGGGATAATACAATATGTGCAGAACATATTGCAACCATCCTGAATTTTTACAAAAGCACGTGTATTGTTTTCATAACCCGTGTTAAACATAACCTCAAAAGTCTCATTTCGGGTATATTGTGACACACTATATACTTTGCATCGACTTCCAATAAATTCAGAAACAAGTTCAGGCAGAATACTGCGATTTTTAGTACCGGTCACAATATCCACATCTTCGATTTGTCCAGCTTCTTCAGTAAAAGCCTGGGGAAAACACCCCGTCAAAACAATAATTGAATCCGGATAAGTTCTTTTCAGTCTTCGGATTTCCTTTTTCAGCTTTTTATCACCAGTACCCGTAACGGTACATGAATTTATCACAAAAATATCAGCATCATTTTCTGTTTTGGATATGTTATAACCGTGCTTAACAAAATTCTGCTTCATATTTTCGGATTCATACAAATTGACCTTACACCCAAAGGTTATAAAGTAAATATTCATAAATACCTCATATATTTTTTGTGCAACTTAACAAACAAAAACCTTTTCGATTTGTTTGAAAATTCATACTGTTACAAAAATAAAAAAACTTTCCAAAATTCTCTTGACTAAATAAATCAAAGGTGATATGCTATGCACATACCATAAAGGTAAATAAAACGCAACAATTTCAGAGGTTTGAATCACAAGAAAAAAATATGATTTTTAAAGCCTCGCAACGTAAGAAAGGTGGTCATTTTTTATGAACAAGACTACAGTAATGTTAGGTACAATCAATGATGTCAAGAATTTTGTTGCAACAGTTTCTCTCTGCGACTACGATGTTGACCTTATTTCCGGCAGATATGCAATCGACGCTAAGTCCATTATGGGTATCTTCAGCCTCGACCTTTCCAAGCCAATCAAGCTCGAAGCTCACACTGACGATGCTTCCGAATTCTTTGCAAAGATCAAGGAATTTATCGTTGACTAATTGATTATACAATAACAAAAACAATTGATAACTCCATTTTCATTATGAAAGTGGAGTTATCTTTTTTACTTAGTGCTTCTGTAAAAAGCGTTCATCACAGTATTCACACTCAAGTGTGTCACCGCTGCCCCTGAAACTCTTTGGAAGATAATCTTCCTTTTTAGTAATACAGTTAGGATTTGTACACGCATTTCCTGCCCTTGTCTTACCAACAAGAAGCTTTGTAGGATATTCATTTTTAAGTATAGTCATTATAAGCGCCATTCTAACATACATACCATACTTTGCCTGTTTGAAATACAATGCTCTCGGGTCATCATCAACCTCAACAGCTATCTCATCAACTCTCGGCAGGGGATGGAGTACACATAAATCCTTTTGTGCCTTGAGCATTTTAGCATGATCCAGTCTGTATACATCCTTCTGCTTTTCATATTCTTCAGGAGAAGCAAAACGTTCACGCTGTATTCTTGTCATATATAGCACATCAAGCTTTCCGATAACTTCCTCAATGGAATCAACCTCCTCAAAAGTGCTATTGGAAGCGTTGAGAATACTCTTTATGTAGAAAGGAAGACGAAGTTCAGATGTTGATATAAGGATAAACTTGTTATTTTTGTAGCAGGATAACGCTTTGCAAAGAGAATGAACCGTACGTCCATTCTTCAAGTCACCGCATAAACCGATCGTAAGGTTGTCCAATCTGCCTTTCTCCTTTGAAAGTGTAAGAAGGTCAGTAAGAGTCTGTGTAGGATGCAAATGTCCACCGTCGCCTGCATTTATAACCGGACAATCCGCTGTAAGGGCAGCAGCCTTTGCAGCACCTTCAAGGTTATGGCGCATAACCATAATGTCTGCATAGCTTGATACAATTTTAGTCGTATCCTTAAGATTTTCACCTTTGGAAACAGATGAAGTAGCAGGATTATCAAATCCGATTATTGTACCACCAAGCTTCAACATCGCCGTCTGAAAAGACATCTGAGTTCTTGTGGATGGTTCATAGAAAAGCGTAGCCATAATTTTCCCGTCACATTCATGTGCATAAGCAGATGGATTGTCCGCAATTTTAGCACCAAGGTCAACAACTTCGTTCCACCAGCTGACAGGCATATCGTTAAGGTCAATAAGATTGGTGAATTTTGAAATCATAAATCAGTCCTGCCTTTCAATATATATCACTTTATTGTAGCAGATTTTTATACAATATTCAAGAGATTACGAAAAAAATCCGTCAAGAAAATTAATCTTGACGGATTTTTTATTCCCAACTATATTGTGTAAGCTGACCTTCCGAAGCAAGTTCAGGAAAATTCCATTGCCTTAATACTTCGTAAACCGCAATAGCAACCGAATTTGAAAGGTTAAGACTTCTCAACCTGGGGCGCATCGGTATCCTAAGACAGCTGTCAGGATGCTGAACAAGCAGACTTTCAGGAAGCCCAGCATCTTCACGCCCGAAAATAAGGTAACTGTTATCGGGATAAGAAATATCGCTGTATGTATTTTTTCCCTTGGTAGTAAAGAAATAATAATTACCCGGATTTTTCTCAAAGAATTCCTCAATATTATCATAATATGTAATATCAAGTTCATTCCAGTAATCAAGACCCGCTCTCTTGAGATTTTTGTCAGTAACCTCAAAACCAAGCGGCCTGACAAGATGAAGTCTTGCTCCTGTTACAGCACAAGTTCGTGAAATGTTACCTGTATTCTGCGGAATCTGCGGCTCAACAAGAACTATATTAAGATTATAAATAATAACCGCCCCTTACATCTGTTCATAATCACAAAGTGCTGGATTTGAAATAAGAAATTCAAGACAGCTTTCCAGCATAATTCCGTCACGAGTATCTGTAGAATAACTATAGGTGGTCTTTATCGCACGTTCCAGAAATGCCGTAGCTCTGTTCATCGCAATAGGTAAACTATCACCACGAATAATAGAACCCGTAAGAACAGCTGCAAAAACATCACCTGTTCCAGGATAATTCGCATTTATCATATTATACGGAATTCGCCAGAACTTGCTATGTTCACGATCATAACCAACATTATATGTCTTACCATCTGAAAAAATACTTGTAATAACAACAATCTTCGGTCCAAGTTCAGATAAACGAACAAGATAACTTCTTATCTGTTGCATTGATACATCGACAACCATTGGATTTTCGCCAAGAAGAATAGCTGCCTCTGTAATATTCGGAGTGATAATATCAGCAATGGCTACAAGCTCCTTCATTCTTGAACAAAGCTCAGGAGTACATGTCTTATATGGCTTTCCATGATCAGCCATTACAGGGTCAACTACTTTAAGAGCATCTTTATAGTATTCAAAGAACTCAAGACAATGGTCAATTTGTTCCATTGAAGCAAGAAAACCACTGTAAACACAATCAAATTTGTATTCAAGACGCTTGTAATGTTCAAGAGCAGGGGAAATATAATCAGTCAGATCCCTAAGAACAACATCACCAAATCCGCCCGTATGAGAAGATAATATTGCTGTTGGAACAGGGCAAACCTGAATTCCCTGCGCTGAAAGTGTAGGAAGTATAACAGATAAAGAACAACGCCCTACACCTGATAAATCATGAATTGCTGCCACTTTTGCAGAATTATTAAACATATTTTTGCAACCTTTCAATTATCTGATTATTGCATAAAAAAGATATGCCACATAAGTAGTTGTGAGAATAACACCTTCCACTCTGTTAACCTTATTCTTAGTAATGCAGAATACATATGCAAACAATGAAGCAGCAATAAGAATAAGCATATCTGTAAGACAAAGAGCATTTACACCCATTGGAGTAATTACAGCAGAAGAAGCCAATACAAACAATATATTGAAAATATTTGAACCGACAACATTACCAACCGCTATATCGCTTTCACCCTTTTTAGCCGCAACAATACTTGTAACAAGCTCAGGCAGGGAAGTACCAACAGCAACAATTGTAAGGCCAACAAGTGTTTCGCTCATACCGAACCCAAGAGCAATTTTTTCTGCGCTGTCAACAACAAACTGTCCGCCGAGAATGATTCCTCCAAGACCACCTAATGTAAATACTACACTTAATGGGATGCTATGCTTTGGTTTTTCTGTTTCTTCAGCTGTATTTTCTTTTCTTGACTGAAGTGCAGAAGAAACAAGTGAATATATAAATACACACATAAATATAAGAAGAACAATAGCTTCGCTTCTTGTAATCATATTATCCGCGCTGTTTCCAATTACTACATCAAAAGACATAACAATAAGAACAATAGTTGCCATAAGCATAAAAGGATATTCTTTCCTGATAATCTGATTTTGAATATTTATAGGCTTAATAATTGCACTTACACCAACTACTACCAGAAGATTAAAAATATTTGAACCCAAAACATTGCTGACAGCAATATCATTTGAACCATTTATTCCCGCAATAATACTTACAGCTGCTTCAGGTGCGCTTGTTCCCATCGCAACAATTGTAAGTCCAATAATAATTGATGGAATTTTCAGATATTTAGCAATCGTTGAACTCCCTTCTACAAAAAAGTCTGCACCCTTTACAAGAAGGACAAACCCGATAATAAGTAAAAAAACAGATAAAATCATTCTTTCAACTTCTTTCATAAATAATTTACAAAAAACATATTAACATAAAACAATATTATTGTCAATTAAATATGAAGCATTTTATCATTATAATTGTAAAATCCGCTTGAAAAAGCCACCGATATATGTTAATATGTATTAGTATGGATAATTGTTCTATTTTGAAAGGTGTAATTATATGAATAGAAAAAAACGTGCATCCAAAGGGACTCCTATTGCTAATTCTCAGAAAAAAAGACAGCGAAAAGTTTTTTACGCAAGAGTACGTGCGCTTCTTGCAGTTGTATTGATTATCGGCACTGTTATTGGTGTCATTCAGTTCAATAAAGCATTTGAAAATCCACTGAGTGTTAATGCTGAAAATTATTATCAAATAGGGCTTGTAAGTGAAATCACCAATGAAAATCTTGAAGAAACCGAAAGTATTGAAGCGGCTATAAATATTGACGACATAAAAATTGACAAGGAACTTCTTAAATATAATATTACTCAGCCAAGATTAAGAAGCTCATATCCTATTGATATGATTATACGTTCCGAATATGCAATTGTATATGATATTACAGCTGACGAAGTTCTTTATGCTAAAAATGCCGACCAAAAATGCTTTCCTGCAAGTACAACGAAAATTCTTACATCTGCTGTTATTCTTGATAATGTAACTGATGAATTTCAATTTACAGCAGGTGATGAACTCGATATGGTAAGTCCAGGCTCAAGTCTTGCATATGTAAATAAAGGAAGTATACTTGACCTTCCAACGATGATTGACGCAATTATGCTTCCGTCAGGAAATGATGCTTCTTATGTAGCTGCAGCAAATGTGGGACGTGTAATTGCAGGAAATGATATGATTACAACTGAAAAAGCCGTTCAGACATTTGTTGATGAAATGAACAGGGCAGCCATGTATATTGGTGCTGAAAATACACATTTCACCGCTCCTGATGGATTCCATGATGACAATCATTATACAACAGTTCTTGATATGCTTAAAATCACACTTTACGCACGTCAAAAACCATTGCTTATGGAATCCGCCGGAAAAGCAAACAAATACGCAACTTTTATAAGTGGTGAAGAAGTATCCTGGGAAAACTCCAATTTACTTCTTCATGAATACAGCGATTGCTACTATATGTATGCCAACGGATTAAAAACAGGTATGACCGACCAGTCCGGATATTGTGTTGTAGCTACAGCAGAACGCTTTGATCATGATGTCGTTTGTATTGTATTCGGTTCTGAAACATCTGCAATCAGATGGAATGATACAATCGCACTTCTTGATGCTGCATTTGTACAAATCAGAAATAAAGAAGGTATATAAATGGTTAATATAGGAAATGAATGGGATGAACTCCTGAAAGATGAATTTCAAAAGGATTACTATCTTAAATTACGAGATTTTCTGAAAAAAGAATACTTTACATATCAGGTTTACCCAAATATGTATGATATTTTCAATGCCCTGAAATTCACATCATATTCCGAAGTAAAGGCAGTTATAATCGGTCAAGACCCTTATCATGGTCCTGGACAAGCTCACGGTCTTTGTTTTTCAGTCCAAAAAGGTATAGCAATTCCGCCTTCACTTCAAAATATGTATAAAGAACTTTATTCTGATCTTGGTATTCCGCCCGCAAGCCACGGTTACCTGAAAAAATGGGCAGATAATGGTGTACTGATGATGAATGCTGTTCTTACCGTAAGAGGAGGACAAGCCAATTCTCACAGAAATATGGGATGGGAAATCTTTACAGATAAGGTAATTGAACTTCTTAACAAACGTGAACAACCTATAGTTTTCATTCTTTGGGGCAACAATGCAAAACAAAAGATGAAGCTTATAACCAATCCAAATCACTTGATTCTGCAAGCAGCACACCCAAGCCCGTTATCAGCTTTCAACGGATTTTTCGGATGCAAACATTTTTCAAAAACAAATGATTTTCTCGCAAATCACGGTATTGCACCTATTGATTGGAGAATTGATTAACAAAAGGGGAGTACATAATGAAAAAAGGCATAGCATTGATTTTATCTACATTAATGATTTTATCAACATTTTCTGCATGTAGTAAAAACAAAACTGATACTACAACGGCATCTGCAACAAATACAACTGTAACTGAAAAGCAAGATGAAACAGAACCAAAATCTGAAACAATTGTTTTTTTCGGAGAAGGATATGACCCATTTGCCGATGACTACGACCCATATGGAGGCAATGGTGCTGTTGGTGCTGAACATACACCTGAAACAGCCATTACTGAATCCGCAGACAATATTGAAATCAAGACAGATGTAATCTCAGAATCCTCAGCTGCTGAAGCAGAAGAGAATAAACCTGATTCAGTTGAAAAACAAACTTCCAGCAAAGATGTAACACTCGTGCTTAATGCTGGCAATAGCTGGGATAATGGAAGTGATAAATTTACACAACTTGACGGCACTGTAAGAAATGACTCAGATAAACCGATCGGCAGCTGGACAGTAACAATCAAAGCTGCTTCCGGTGTAAGTGTTGACCAGTTCTGGAACTGCGAAATAAGTGTAAAGGGTGGAACGCTTACAGTTACTCCTGTTGAGCACAACTCAAAAATTGACAGCGGAAGTGAAGGCACATTCGGTATGATATTGTGCAACCCAGGTGAAATCGACGCATCCGAAGCAACTGTTAAATATGGCACAACAACTGTCACAGGTTCTTCAAACAATAATAACAACAATAATAGTAATTCAAATAATGGCTCTGTTGGAAACAATAATCCCAAAATCAAACAGGCTAAGGATGTACCCGATCCAACAACAGATGACTGGCTTCATACAGATGGCAGTAAAATTCTTGACAAGGATGGAAAGGAAGTGTGGCTTACAGGTATTAACTGGTTTGGCTATAATACAGGCACGAATACCTTTGACGGTCTTTGGGCTTGCGACTTGAATACATCTCTGTCAGCAATTGCTGACAGAGGGTTTAACCTGCTCAGAATTCCGATTTCAACTGAGCTTATCAAGGAATGGTCAAACGGCAATTACCCCAACGCGAACTTCAATCAGGCAACAAATTCATACCTCGTAGGCATGAACAGCCTTGAAATTTTTGACTATGTAGTTGGTCAGTGTCGTGCAAACGGTATCAAGATTATGATTGACATTCACAGTGCCAAAACTGACGCCATGGGTCATATGAAACCAATATGGTCAGAAGGCAATATATCCGAACAGGATTTCCTTGACTCACTTTCATGGATGTCAGAACGTTATAAAAACGACGACACAATCATCGCTTATGACCTGAAAAATGAGCCCCACGGCAAGGCAAACGAGTCTCCAAGAGCAAAGTGGGATGACTCCAAGGACTCTGATAACTGGAAATATATTGCTGAAAAGGCAGCAAATGCCGTGCTTAGCAAGAACCCTAACGTTCTTGTAATGGTAGAAGGTATTGAAATTTACCCTAAGGATATAAAATCCAACGGTGACTTCTCCTCAACAAATATGGGGGACTACTACTGCACCTGGTGGGGAGGTAACCTCCGTGGCGTAAAGGATAACCCTGTTGACCTCGGTAAGTATCAAAATAAGCTTGTTTATTCACCGCACGACTACGGACCAACCGTTTATGAACAGCCTTGGTTCAAGGGTGGATATACCTTTGATAGCTTGTATAAGGATTGCTGGTACGATAACTGGTTCTATATTCAGGAACAGGATATCGCACCGCTGCTGATAGGCGAGTGGGGCGGCTTTATGCGTGATCCTAACCTCAAGTGGATGACATATCTCCGTCAGCTTATCAAGGAAAACAAAATCAACCATACGTTCTGGTGCTTCAATTCCAACTCAGGCGACACAGGCGGACTTGTTCTTGATGACTTCACAACTTGGGACGAGGACAAATATGCCTTTGTAAAAGAGGTTCTCTGGCAGCAGAATGGTAAATTTGTCGGTCTTGACCACGAAATTCCGCTTGGCGAAAATGGTATTACGCTTTCTGATGCAAAATAAATATAATATATAGGATCGATATGTAATATGGATAAAAAAAGAATATTGTTATGGGAACCCTGGTTTTTTATATTTTTTGGATTATTTCATTTACATAGAGTATGGGGATTGATTGACAGAAAATCATATTCAGACTTTTGGATTGGTATTTTATATACAAAAGGTATTTTCTATTTTTCATTAATGGGAATATTAGCTTTGCTTTGTATATTAGGTATTATAACATTCGTTCGTAATTTACAACATAATTACTGGTGGAGATGGATATATCTGTTTGGCGGAGCATATGTCCTGTTTGATTTGTTCGCAATAGCAATTGGACTGGAGTTTTGGAACAAATTGCTGTTACTTATGTTTGATGTGAATTCACCATATTGGAATATCATATGGTCTTTTTTCATTGCACTTGGTGGTTTTGTATTTATACTTGGAGTTAGATTATTAAAACAAACCAACCACAAGTAAATCTTACACTGAAATGACCCGAGAAACTACATTCTCGGGTCAAACTTTTATAAATAGCAGGGAAGTATATAAAAAGAAAAAACGGCAACTGAAAAATCAGTGCCGTTTGTTGTGTACATATACGGTAAATTACACAGCTCTTGTAACCTTGCCGGAACGGAGACATCTTGTGCATACATAGATATGCTTAGGAGTACCGTTTACAATAGCCTTTACACGCTTAACGTTTGGCTTCCAAGTTCTGTTGGAACGGTGATGTGAGTGGGAAACCTTTATACCGAAAGTAACACCCTTTCCGCAAATATCGCACTTTGCCATGGGGTTACACCTCCTTTTCAATATCATTTATAAAGTCAACGCTACTATTTTATCACAAAACTTTCACGATTGCAAGCCTTTTTTGAAAAAAAGTTTGAAAATTCAAATTATTTTTGGAAATACGGCTAAAAATTGAGATTTCACCTTGTATTTTTGTGAAGAATATGGTATATTAAAATATGATTGTAATTATATCCGAAAGGGGAATACATATTTAATTATGTTCTCTACCGAACGAATAACAGAAATCCTTATCCACGGAATAATTCTGCTTATTGCTTTCCCGATACATGAATGTGCCCATGCACTTGTCGCAAAGTGGCTTGGTGACGATACAGCTGAAAAACAGGGAAGAATTACTCTTAATCCTATAAAACATCTTGATTTATGGGGTACAATCCTTATGCTTTTTGCTGGTTTCGGCTGGGCAAAGCCTGTACCAATCAATCCCAATAATTTCAAGAAGCGCAAGCTGGGTATGGCTCTTTCTTCATTAGCTGGTCCTGTATCAAATCTTATTCTTGCTTATATTGCAATGATTTTGTCAAAAATTCTTTTATACACTGAAACAAGCGAGGAACTTTCAATAATTTGCATAAATGCAATGCTTATCAATGTTGGGTTGGCTGTGTTTAACCTGATACCTGTTCCACCGCTTGATGGCTCAAGAATTTTGCTGTTAATTCTGCCTGAAAAGCTTTATTTCAAGGTTATGAAATATGAAAATATCATTTTTATTATCCTTTTTGCCGTAATATGGCTTGGCCTGCTTGATACACCACTTGCTTTTCTACAAGTAAAAACACTTGAAACTATGAATTATCTATCAGGTTGGATAGATATGCTATTTATATGATTTGGAGTAAATTAAATGGAACAAATGTCGTTTAAGCTTGAAATCTTCGAAGGTCCTCTTGACCTGCTTCTGCATCTGATTTCAAAGCATAAACTTAATATCAATGATATTCCTATAGTCACCTTGCTTGACCAGTATATGGAGTATATTGACAGAATGTCTGAACAGAATATGGAAATAGCAGGGGAATTTCTTGAAATGGCTGCACGTCTTGTGTATATCAAGACTGTATCCCTTCTTCCTCAGCACGAAGAAGCTGAACAGCTGAAAAAGGAACTTCAGGGCAAGCTTATTGAATATTCCCTCTGTAAAAAAGCAGCCGAGCTTATGAAAGAGCGTTACATTGGAAATGTAAATGCTGTCAGGAAACCATTAAAAATAGAGTTTGACAACACCTATACCCTTACTCATGAGCCTCAAGAACTGCTTGACGCTTACTTAAAAATTCAGATCAAACCTCAGAATGAAAAGATCAGAACAGAAGCATTTAACACAATTGTAAAAAAGAAGATAGTTTCTGTAACATCAAAAATCATATATGTACTGCGTCACTTATATAAATCCGGAAGCTGTATGATGGACGGCTTATTCGAAGGAATGAACAATCGTTCTGAGCGTGTTGCAACATTTCTTGCTATACTCGAACTGACCAAATCCGGCAGAATATGGCTTAATGACGATAATACAATTATTACATTCAACAAAAGCCGAAAAGCAGCTGACTCGACAGGACTTACCGATACGGAGGTATCTTATCAATGAAAATAAATGAAGGGGTTTCTGTAATAGAAGCAATACTCTTTGCCCACGGCGAACCAATTGAAGCTGAAAAACTTTCTGATGCTGCAGGTATTGAGCATGACACATTAGTGAAACTTATACAATTGCTTATAGACAGATATGAGTCAACAGAAAGTGCGCTTACTGTTTTAAAACTCGGCTCATGCTATCAGCTCGCAGCAAAAGCTGATTACATTGAGTATATTCGTACAGCGATGGAGTCAAAGAAAAACACACCTCTTTCGC
>CALATN010000193.1 GCA_937891895.1 uncultured Clostridia bacterium | reverse complement strand
CCCCTTTGGTGGGGGTCTTGGGGGCAAAGCCCCTGAGGCGCCGCTCGCAAGCGGCGAAATCCTACTTGGCGCCGCAGCGCCGCCTGAGAAGCGCTCCGCAAGGGTGAATTTCGCAACTGTGTTGCGAAAGAGGGACGCCCTGTAAGAGAGGGCGTCCTTAACAGTAGCGAAGCTACTGCTTTTGTATGGCTATAAAGATAAAGTACGTTCAAAACGTTCCACTGGAACGTTTTGAACGTACAACTTTCCGTAAGCCATACAAGGAGAAGCGGTCGTGTCCGCTTCTCCTCGGAAACCTATCGGTTTCCTCACCTCTTTCCCTGTTTGGGAAGGCAAGGGTATTTCGCCGCTTGCGAGCGGCGACTCAGGGACTCCGTCCCTAAGAACCCTGCCAAAGGGAGCACCGCCCCTTTGGAAACCCGAGGCTTGGTGAAACAACTGCTCGTTAAATTTCAATTTCCCGCTCTTGCAATCCTTGGGAAAATATGCTATACTGTAATGGTATTATTTTTTCTTTGAAAGGAATTATCACTATGGTAGTTATTGAAATGGAAAACGGCAAGAAAATCAAGCTGGAGCTTTATCCTGACATCGCTCCTATTACTGTTGAAAACTTCGAGAAGCTTGTAAAGGACGGCTTCTATGACGGTCTTATCTTCCACCGTGTAATCGAGGGATTTATGATTCAGGGCGGTTGTCCTGAGGGAACAGGTATGGGCGGCCCGGGTCACCACATCAAGGGCGAGTTTGCTTCCAACGGCGTAAAGAACGACCTCAAGCACACTCGCGGTGTTATCTCCATGGCTCGTTCCATGATGAAGGACAGCGCAGGCTCACAGTTCTTTATCATGCACATGGATGCTCCACACCTTGACGGCGACTACGCTGCATTCGGCAAGGTTGTTGAAGGTATGGACGTTGTTGACGAAATCGCTACAACAAAGACAAGCTTCGGCGACAGACCTGTCAACGAGCAGAAGATGAAGAAAGTTTACATCGAAGAATAAGTTTCAAGGGTCACGGTTTTTCCGTGACCTTTTCTATTGCCAAATCTGTGAAAATGCGCTATAATTATTGTATCTTGAAACGGAAAGGATTGTTACTTATGACAAATAACGAAATTATGTCCCACATTGACCATACACAGCTCAAGGCAGTAAGCACGAAGGCTGATATTGACGCACTTTGCATCGAGGCAGAAAAGTTCGGCACGGCTTCCGTTTGTATTCCTCCCGCTTATGTAAGATATGCAAGGGAGAAGTTTCCGCGTCTTAATATCTGCACGGTAATCGGTTTTCCTCTCGGATACAACACAACCGAGGTAAAGGTTATCGAGGCGGCTAACGCTATTGTTGACGGCGCTGATGAAATTGATATGGTTATCAATCTAGGTATGGTCAAGAACGGTGAGTTTGACGAGGTAACAAGAGAAATTGCCGCTGTAAAGAAAATCTGCGGCAGCCACATTCTCAAGGTTATTGTTGAAACCTGTTACCTTACCGACGAGGAGAAAATCAAGCTTTGTGAGTGCGTAACCGAGGGCGGTGCTGACTACATCAAGACTTCCACAGGCTTCGGCACGGGCGGAGCAAAGATTGAAGATATCCGCCTTTTCAAGGGACATATCGGCGAGAATGTGAAGATGAAGGCCGCAGGCGGTGTAAAGTCCCGTGAGGATCTGGAAATGTTCCTCGAAGCAGGCTGTGAAAGAATTGGTACAAGTTCAGCTGTGAAGCTTCTCAACAACGAGGAGGCAGGAAGCTACTAATGGAAGACCTGATTTTAGCATTAGTTGCAGCATTATTTATAGCGACAGTAATTATTGTGGTGCTGATTACTTCGGCACGGGCAAATAAAAATAAGCTTGAAAATGACGTAAGGGGTGCGTTTGACAACCCGCCCGACAACAAGCGTGCAAACGAGCTTGAAAGCATCACTGAATATTATCGTTATGCTGAAATTGACAGCATAAATGCCGACGCTATCACCTGGAATGACCTTGATATGGACGAGGTATTTGACCGTATCAACACCTGTGAAAGCTCTGTGGGTGAGGAGTATCTCTATGCGCTTCTGCACAGACAGCTTACCACCGATGAGGAAGCGGATTTCAGGCATCTGCTTGACCTGCTTGAAAGTGACGAAAACCTACGCTTTGAAACCTGTAAGGCACTTCATAACCTCGGTATCTGCAATTACAACAGCGTGGCGAAATCCTGTCTGCGCGGTGCTGAGGGTATGGAATATATCGGCAAGTCGCAGATGTATATGGCGCTGATTTTTCTTCCCGTTGCGGCAGGGCTGCTTGGCTTTCTGATTGCTTCGGGGATTGGTGCAATAATCGGTGCGCTTGGCGGAATAATCGCAAACATATCGATTTACTGCAAAGTCAACCTTAGGGTTGAGCGTCACCTTGGGATGATGAAGTATCTCTGCCGTATTCTGTTTTGTGTGCAGAAGCTTGGCAAGGCAAGCAATGACAGCTACTACGCTGAATTTGGCAAGCTTTATCAGCCTTTTTCTTCCGCTTCAAGGCTTCTTGCGAAGATTGGCAAGGAGTCGGGCGGCGACCTTGCGGATATTGCGGAAACATACCTGAAAATGTTCACCTTCCGTGATATGTACACCTATGCTTATCTTCGTGAGCTTTTCACGGGCAAGCAGGAGGAGATTAACCGTGTCTATAAACATATAGGCTTCCTCGACGCAGCTTGTGCGGTGCTGAATTTCAGGGGCAGTTCAGAGATTTGGTGCGTGCCCGAATTTACCGAGGAAAAGGGAATAACGTTCAAAGGCTTGGTGCACCCCCTTATCGAAAAGCCTGTGGCGAATGACTTTGACATAACTGGGAATATCCTTGTTACTGGCTCAAACGCTTCGGGCAAGAGCAGCTTTGTCAAAGCCGCCGCAATAAATGCAATTCTTGCGCAAAGCATCCTCACTTGTACAGCGGAGCAATTCCGTCTGCGCAGGTGCAAGGTCGTGACATCAATGGCTGTTCGTGACGATATCTGCGCAGGGGACAGCTACTTCGTGGCGGAAATCAAGTCAATGAAGCGTATCGTTGAGCAGGTCAGGACGGAATACTGCTTCTGCGTGATTGACGAGATTTTGAAGGGTACGAACACAATCGAGCGTATCGCCGCTTCGGTAAGCGTGCTGAAGGAAATGGCTGAAACGGAGAGCATCTGCGTTGCGGCAACCCATGATATCGAGCTGACGGTTATGCTTGAGGATTGCTACAGAAATGTTCATTTTGAGGAAACGGTTACCGATGATGATGTAACCTTTGACTACAGGATAAAGGAAGGCGCCGCAAGGACGAGAAACGCTATAAAACTGTTGAAGGTAAACGGCTTTCCAGAGGCGGTTATTTTGGCGGCGGAAAGGCTTGCGGAGAGGCTTTCGGAGGAAAGGCGATAGAAAATGAAAATTAGCTATGAAGAAGCAATGCGGAGAATTGATGAATATGAAAAAAACGATAAAGGATATAAATGCTGTCGTGAAACAAGATTTCCGTTTGACATTTATCTGTACAGGGGAGAAGGTAAAATAATAGTTGTGCCTGTTACAAAAAGTATGTTCTGGCATCGGCGTGAATTGGCTGCATATTGTTGTCTGAATGACTCAGAAAATGCAATTAATATTGGTAAGATTGTATCAGAGGTTTTCGACTATCTGAAAAAGAGTCCCGTAGATACAAGAACTATGGAAGAGTGTGCTGCTGATAGTTATATTGTAAATTATACAACCTGCAAAACTTATAAATCATTTGTCAAAAAATACTCTTTATGTTTTGCTATATTATACGAAGACGGCACCTATACCATTTCTGCATCTGAACGTTTGAAAAATTATAGAGGTTATGGCGGTCTTGATGACCCGAACGATCCCTTTCGTTTCAAATTATCTAAAGATGCATCTGATGAAGAAATCGGCAATGCTGTTATTGCCGCACTTAATCGTTCTGATGAGCTTGAAAAAGTAAAAAAGCCTGACCCGTACCCACCTATTGAGGTTGAACTGCTTTCAGACCAAAAGGTCGAAATTCACCCTCCCCGTGACAGACATTTTACCGATATGCAGGACGGCAGTGAGGCAGAAATATATCGTCTTTACGAATACTCTCCAAAAGAGGGTGCAGAGCCATCTGCAAATTTTTATCTTGGCATTGCCGCCGAGCTTGACTGCGATTTAAGCGAGGATAACATTCGCAGGGCTTGGGAAGAACTTCACGGCAAGGCAGAACTTTTCGAGGTAAAATCTGTGGAACACGGTATTTTCAAGCTTCGTGCCGAAATGAAAAACAAAAGCGTTCACCGAATTTCCTATCTGTTGCAGATTGACGAAAGCGAACTGCTTGACTGCACAATGGAGCTTCACAAGCCGAACACACGCAAAAAGCTTGACGAAAAGCTTACGGAGATGTTTGAGAAATTTGCGCTTGACATTTTGATTAAAAATTAGTATTAAAGGAATAATTTCAATGATATTTAATAAAAAATTCAAACTGAAAAGCAATTTTAATATACGCATACCCTTAACCATACGCAGAAGAAATAATGTGTTATATTTCCAAACACAGCTCGAAGTTGCAAGAGGTGACGGATATTGTCATGAGACATACTCCAAAGTAAAATACAAGACCGATGAATATAATATCATGGAAATCGGAATGATAGCCCATAATCTCCTAAAAGAATTTGAGGAGATAGGCGATCTGTCAATTACTGAGTATGAACAATTGGTCGGTATGGATATTGACCGGAATGAAAGTGTTCTCAAAGATAAAGATGCCTTTCTGAAATTTTTTGGTGCTAAGGATTATATAGATTTGAATCGAAATTATGATGAATGTTCCCTTCATTATGATATTTACAGAAAAAAGTACTCATTTCATCTTTGGTGGAGCATAAGCAACGGATATTCTGACGGTTCGGATTCTCTTGGCGAACCAAATATATTGACATTTGACACACCTCTTGAATTTACCGATCATTCCGACCCTGAAAAGCTGGGCGAAATGATAATCGAGGCTCTTGATCGTAGCAGAAAAATCGGTGAAAAGTTGTCAGGTAAGTATCGTCCGCCCAAAATCATTGAGTTGTTGAGCGGTTCGGAGATAATTGTCGAGGCACCTCGTGACAAGCATTTTTCCGATGAAGAAGATTATGGCGTATGTGAACTTTATCAGCTGTATGGTTATTATCCGAGAGAGGATTCGGAGGAGCGTTCTGCGGCGTACTATATTGGAATAGCAGCCGAGCTTGACTGCGATATGAACGAGGATAACATTCGCAAGGCTTGGGAAGAACTTCACGGCAAGGCAGATTTTTTTGAGGTAACGTCCGTGGAGCACGGCATTTTTAAGCTTCGCGCCGAAATGAGAAACAAAAGCGTTCACCGAATTTCCTATCTGTTGCAGATTGACGAAAGCGAACTGCTTGACTGCACAATGGAGCTTCGCAAGCCAAACACACGCAAAAAGCTCGATGAAAAGCTGACAGTGATGTTTGAGGAGTTTGCACGTCAATGCAAGTTTAAAGAGTAATTATCCGAAAGGAAGGTTTTATGAAAAGAGTATTTTTAATAGTCCTCGACAGTGCAGGTATCGGCAACGCCCCCGACGCTGAAAAGTTCGGCGACAAGGGTGCTGATACATTCAGAAGCTGTTACAATACGGGAAAACTGAATGTGCCGAATATGCGTAAGCTTGGTCTGTTCAACATCGATGGTATGGACTACGGTGAGCCCTGCGAAAATCCAATCGGTGCATACGGACGAATGACGGAAAAGTCAATGGGCAAGGATACCACAATCGGTCACTGGGAAATTGCGGGCATAATTTCTGAAAATCCGCTTCCCACTTACCCCAACGGTTTCCCGCAGGATATTCTCGACAAGTTCTCCGAGGCAACGGGCAGAAAGGTGCTCTGCAATAAGACCTATTCGGGCACGGAGGTTATCAAGGATTACGGCAGGGAGCATATGGAAACGGGTGCGCTTATCGTCTACCCCTCAGCGGACAGCGTGTTCCAGATTGCAGCGCACGAAAGCGTTGTTCCGGTAGAACAGCTGTACGAATACTGTGAAATTGCGAGAAAAATCCTCGTTGGTGAGCACGGCGTAGGAAGGGTTATTGCACGTCCCTTTGAGGGCGAGTACCCATTTACACGAACATCGCGACGTCACGATTTTTCCATTGAGCCGCCTGCTGAAACAATGCTTGATGCGCTGAAAAAATCGGGCAAGGACGTTATTGCCGTGGGAAAAATCAACGATATTTTCGTGGGCAAGGGGATAACCGAGTTTGTCCGCACAAGCGGCAACGACGACGGTATGGAAAAGACTTTCGGTTACGCAAAACGTGATTTCAACGGACTTTGCTTCGTTAACTTAGTTGATTTCGATATGAGCTACGGTCACCGCCGTGACGTTGAGGGGTACACCAAGGCGCTGAACCGTTTTGACGAACAGCTTGGCACGCTTATGGAAATGATGTGCGACGAGGACGTGATAATGATTACCGCCGACCACGGCTGTGACCCGTGCTACAAGGGTACGGACCACACACGTGAAACAGTGCCGCTGCTGGTGTACGGCAAAAAGGTTGCTGCGAAAAATCTCGGCGTAACTGAAAGCTATACTTCCTGTGCGGATATGGTAATGGATTTTTTAGAGTGAGGAGTGAAGTCAGCGTTACAACTCCACCCTCCACACTCCAAACTCATAATTTACCGTAAGTTCATACATTTTATGACAGAATAAGATATAATTAAAGAATAATATATTATGAAAGGATAGGGTTATAATGGGATTTTTCCAAAATGCCGATCCGTTGGTGCTTGTTGCATTTATCGGTTATCTTGCAATTATGCTTGCAATCGGCTTCTATTTCTCCAATAAGAGCAAAAATATGAACGAATACTTCCTTGCAGGCCGTGGACTGAACAGCTGGGTAACAGCTATGTCAGCGCAGGCTTCCGATATGAGCGGTTGGCTGCTTATGGGTCTGCCGGGTGCGGCTTATGCTACAGGTATGGGTAACTACTGGATTGCTATTGGTCTTGCAATCGGTACAATCCTCAACTGGGCATTCGTTGCAAAGCCACTCCGTCGCTTCACAGAGGCGGCTGGCGACTCTATTACAATTCCGCAGTACTTACAGAACAGATTTAAGACAGACAGCCCGATTGTACGTCTTGTTTGTGCGGTTGTAATCTTCATCTTCTTCCTCGTGTATACAGTTTCCGCTTTCGTTTCAGGCGGTTATCTGTTCCAGGTTGTATTTGACATTGATACATCGAATGAAATGTTTACAAAGATTGCTGTAATTGCTTCTGCACTTATTATCATTGCCTACACACTTATGGGCGGCTTCAGCGCTGTTGCTTGGACAGACTTCATTCAGGGTCTGCTTATGTTCATCGCAATTATCGCACTCCCTATTGCACTTATCAGAAACATCGACAACTTCAGCCTTGATATGATCAACGAAACACAGAAGATTGTTGCTGAAGGCGAAAACGCTGCAGGCTTTGCTTCTCTCTTTGAAAACAGAAGCGGCAACGCAATCATCAGTGACCTTGCGTGGGCACTGGGTTACTTCGGTATGCCTCATATCCTCGTTCGTTTTATGGCTATCAAGGACGCAAAGAGTGTCAAGAAGTCCGCAATCATTGCTATCATTTGGGTACTTATCTCCCTCGGTGCAGCTGTTTTCATCGGTATTCTCGGACGTCTTTACCTCGACGGTCAGGGCATCACACTTGCTTCTGCTGAACAGGAACTCATCTTCATCAAGGTTGTTAAGATGCTGTTCCCAGGTATCTTCGCAGGTATCTTCCTCTCCGCAGTTCTTGCAGCTATTATGAGTACAGCTGACAGCCAGCTTCTCGTAACAGCTTCCGCAGTAGCAAACGACTTCTTCAAGGTTGTTGCAAAGAAGGACGTTTCCGAAAAGACAACAATGTGGGTAAGCCGTGGCGCTGTAATTGCTATTTCTGTAATCGCTTGTATCCTTGCGCTTGACCCTAAGGACTCCATTATGGGTATTGTATCAAATGCGTGGGCAGGTTTCGGTGCAGCGTTTGGTCCTGCAATCATTCTTTCCCTCTACTGGAAGCGACTCACCCTCAAGGGTACAGTTGCAGGTATCATCGCAGGTGCGGGTACAGTTCTCCTTTGGGACAACATTCTCCACCTCGGCGGAATTATGTACTCCATCGTTCCCGGTTTTGCAGCTTCAATCCTTCTCACAGTGATTGTTTCCCTCATCGACAAGGCACCTTCCAAGGAAGTTCTTGAAATCTTTGAAAAGGCTAAGACAATTGAATAACAAATCAACGGTGCAGAATTTTCCTGCACCGTTTTGATTTACTTAAACGATTGCTTTACTGCTGATTGTAAGATTTGAATAAAAAAGTTTTATTGAAATCATACAAAATAAATCTTGTATTAACAAAAATATTTTGATATAATTATTATATGAATTTATGAAAACCTTTTCATAAATTATGGAAAAATGAGGAGGAATTTATTATGAAGCTTAAAAAGGTTCTTGCAGGCGTTCTTGCGTCGGCAATGGCTTTGACAACAATGGCTGTGACATCATATGCTGGGGAACTTTCGTGGACAAACTCAAATGGTGTGTATACATATACTACCGAAGCAGACCCAGATACAAGTGATGAAAACTATAATGGTACTGCTGAATATCTTATGGGTGTCAAACTCGATGCTTATTTACCAAGCGGTGCTACAATGGCTGACGTTCGAAAAATAAATGTAACTGTTTCTGTAACAGGAGGTAATTGCGGAGGAACAATTGGATGCAACACTATAGTTGGTGATAATCCTTGGTCATGGACACAGGTTGAATATACAACAGGTAAAACAGCTACTATTGATGCACCAAATGGTATTGCAGATGGAACAGAACTTCAGGTAGGTGTTGACTGGGCTAACTATAATACAACAATTACAGCTGAAATCGAATTGGAAGTTGAGGTTGAGGAAGAAGCTCCTCCTGTTGATGAACCGATTGAGGAAGAGCCAGTTGTTCCATCTTCCACAGTTATATGGGAAGGCTCAACAGATATGGGCACAAATTGGGGCAGCACTGTTTCTGCATCAAATATAACAGCTAACGAAGATGACAAGCTTGTTGTTTCCTATACAATCGGTACTGCTGAATATCAGCAGATAAAGATTATGGACGGCAGCTGGACTCCGATTACTGCTCCTGTTACAAATGATTATGACTGTGTTGAACTTGCTGCTGGTACATCTTCTTATGAGGTTATCCTTAATGCAGCTGATGCGGCTGCTCTTACTTCCGGCGGTATTTTAATTTCAGGATATAATGTAACAGTTACAAAGATTGAATTGATTTCTGCTTCCAGTGGTGAAAGCGACAGTGATAACCCTGGTGAAATAGCTCCTGAAGCACCAAAGCCTGAAGAGTCTGCTGTTATAGTTATTCCTAATGTAACTCCCGTTATAACAGTAAGTGCAGTTCCTGCAAACAGCGCAAAGAAGTTTGAAATTACTGACTCCGTAACAGGTAAGACAATTTCTACTTCCGTAAATAAGCTTGCAAAGGCTCTTTCCAAGCTGACAGAAGGCAGCGAGCTTGCTTTTGATACAGGCGATTTCGGCATGGTACTCAGAAAGAATGTTATCAAGGAAATCGTTGATAATGATCTTACTCTTACAATCAAGACTTCTAAGGCTACATTCATTATTGATGCTGATAATCTTGCAAAGGTTAAGACTATCAATATTCCTGCTATCATGAAGACAGCTGAATTCAAGAAGCTTCTTAAGGAAGGCAACACATTCAACGTTATTGTTACTGAAAAGAACAAGGTTGAAATTGAACTTGCTTAATTGAACTTTAAAACGGAACCGATTGAATTCGGTTCCGTTTTGTTTTTGCACAATAAGTCAGTTGATGGCATATTAAGCTATTGACAAGGTTTGGCAAGCGTGCTATACTTTCCCTAACAAATCAAAAAGGAGCTGTTCTTTATGAAAAAGCTTAATATGTTAGTTAACGCACTTGATAAGAAATCCCACATCAACCGTGAGATTTACGGACATTTTTCCGAGCACCTCGGAAGATGTATCTACAACGGCATTTACGTTGGTGAGGACTCTGAAATTCCCAACACGGACGGCGTGAGAAATGATATAATTGACGCATTCAAGGAAATAAAAATGCCTGTACTCCGTTGGCCGGGCGGTTGTTTTGCTGACGAATACCACTGGAAGGACGGCATTGGCGAAAAGTCTTCCCGTAAGAAGATGATAAACACTCACTGGGGCGGCGTTGTTGAGGACAACAGCTTCGGTACGCACGAATTCTTCAACCTTTGCGAAAAGCTTGAATGTGAGCCTTATCTCGCAGGAAATCTCGGAAGCGGCACTGTTCAGGAGCTTGCTGAATGGGTTGAGTACATAACCTCTGACGATATTTCTCCTATGGCTGAGCTTCGCCGCAAGAACGGCCGTGACAAGGCGTGGAAGCTTAAGTATCTCGGTATCGGCAATGAAAACTGGGGCTGCGGCGGAAATATGCGTCCTGAATATTACGCTGACGAGTACCGCCGTTATCAGACATATTGCCGTAACTTCAGCGGTAATGAGCTGTTTAAGGTTGCCTGCGGCCCAAACGCTGAGGATTACCACTGGACAGAGGTGCTGATGGAAAACGTGAAGGATTGGCACACAAAGGCCATTTCCCTTCATTACTACACCGTGCCTACAGGCGACTGGAATCACAAGGGCAGCGCTACCGATTTCAGCAACGATGAGTATTACTCCACAATTTCCAAGACCCTGTATATGGACGAGCTTATCACACGTCACAGCGAGATTATGAACCGTTACAACCCGAACAATACAATCGGTCTTATTGTTGACGAGTGGGGCTGTTGGTACGATGTTGAGCCG
Organism: uncultured Clostridia bacterium; assembly: GCA_937891895.1. GTDB lineage: Bacteria > Bacillota > Clostridia > Oscillospirales > Ruminococcaceae > RGIG8773. The sequence continues at coordinate 11,793 of CALATN010000193.1, read as the reverse complement.
GGAACAAATCCAGGCTTCCTCTATCAGCAGAACACAATGCGTGACGCTATCGTTGCGGCTGTGAACTTAAACATGTTCAATAAGCACTCCGACAGAGTAATAATGGCTAACCTCGCTCAGGCGGTAAACGTGCTTCAGGCGCTCATTCTCACCGAGGGCAAGAAGATGGTCAAGACACCTACCTACCACGTATTCAATATGTTCAAGACACATCAGGACAGCGACCTGGTTTACAGCTTCTGCGAAAACGAAAAGGTAAGCGATAAGGAAATCCCTGCAATTTCACAGAGCGTTTCCGTACGTGACGGCAAGATGACGATTACTCTTGCAAACTGCTCACTCAATGAGGAGTACGAAATCAGCTGTGCAATCAACGGCTTTGCAGCAGCAAAGGCTACAGCTGAAATTCTTGACGCTGACGTTCACGCTTACAATGACTTCGAGGACGGCAGCAAGGTTGCACCAAAGGCTTATGAGGTTAAGCTTGAGGGCGGCGCAGTAACCGTAAAGATGCCTGCTTGCTCCGTTGTTTCGGTAGTGCTTGAATGAAGATAGTCTGCAGAAAATGCTTGCTTGCAGAAATGGATTTGCAAGAGGTTTACCAAAGCGTGAAGGAGTACGTCGAAGCGTTGCCGCCTGACAAAAAGGCTGACGATGAGGAGTACGCAAGACGGCTGGAAATCTGTAAGGGGTGCGAAAGTCTTGCAGACGGAATGTGTGTGAAATGCGGCTGTTACGTCGAAGCAAGGGCGGCGAAAAAGAACGCTGACTGCCCCGATGAAAAGGATAAATGGAAATGAAAAACGCTGGGAGTTAATCATATAGAAGTATTTATAAAGCCACTTTTGATTTTGATGTCAAAAGTGACTTTATGTTGCTTGTAACATTGACTTTTTATATTGACTTTGTTATAATAAACTCACCAAATATGAATTTGACGAGGTGATTTAAAAGTGAGTCCGTGGTATTTTTCGATTGGAATAATATTTTTCTTCTTTTTGTTGATAGCAGGACTTATCATTTCTGTAATTCTGTTTATTATACGAAAAATCAAAAAGCGTAAATGTAAATCTGCAATCATTTCAATTGGTATAAATTTTGTTCTGATTGCAACAACTGTTTTATATACAGTATCTCATTCTACATATTATAAATACAATGATTGGGCTATTTTACAGAATAGCATTTATGAAGTTGAAGAAAAATACGGCGATTTCGATTTAGGGAAAATAAGAGAAAATCAAAAAGGTAGTGTCGGATATTACATTTATACTGACGACGGACCGATTATGCCTGACCATATGGAACATTTTTATTATATGGAATATGATGAGAATGGCATTGTTTACAATGTATACGATGGCTGTCAGCCTGGTGGTTGACAAATCCCAATCTGTCTTTGAAATGATAACAAAATCCAGAGAAGAACTTATATCTTCTCTGGATTTTCTTCTATATAAATGCTCTTTTATAATCCCAGCAATTTCTCCGCATTTTCGTGTAAAATCATTTCACGTTCTTCCTCGCTAAGCGGAATACGGTTGAAGCGTTTCAGCTCCTCGGAAGCCTCCCACATAGGATAGTCCGTGCCGAAAAGAACCTTGTCCGCACCGAAATGCTCGATAAGCTCCTTTGCACGCTCAGGCTCCATTGCATAGAGGGAGCTTGATGTGTCAACCCAGAGGTTGTCACGGCCTGCAAGGCAATCCTCAGCGTCCTCCCATTCGGACCAGCCTCCGAAATGTGCACCGATTACCTTGAGGTTGGGGAACTTATCCATAACCTTTGCAAGGCGCTTTGGTTTGGAAAATTCATAGCGGTAATCGCCCATGTGGATAAGCACCGCAAGCTTGCCCTCGATAAGCCTGAAAAGCTCCATTGCCTTGTCGCAGTCGAGGTTGAAGCGCTGGAAATCGGGGTGAAGCTTGATGCCCTTCAGGCTCATGTTTACCGCACGGGCAATCTCGTCACCGAGGTCGGGGCAATCGGGGTGAAGTGTAGCAAAGCCAATCAGTTCATCAGGGTGCTCCTTAACGCTTTCAGCGATGAAATCGTTGATGCTGTGAACCTGTGAGGGAGTTGTAGCAACCGACTGTACCACGAATTTTTCTATGCCGTTTTTCTTTCCGTTTTCGATAAGTGTGTCAACTGTTCCGTCCATTTCCATTGTCAGCTCGCTGTAAAAGTTGCCAATTCCCGCAACAGCCTTTTCGGCGATTTTTGTCGGGAAGATGTGTGCGTGAGCGTCAATAATCATTATAAGGACTCCTTTGGATTTATTTGTTAAGGGTACCCGAGAAAGCTGTGTCCTTCCAGTTGCCCCTGAAGTAAAAGCAGAATGACATTACCGCGGCAAGTGTCCAGCCGATTGGCCAAGCCCACAGGAAGCCGTCAAAGCCCATTTTCGGCACTAAGATATATGACAGCGCAACACGCAGCAGCAAATCGCTGAAGGTTGCCGCCATAAATGAGCGCATTGCCCCCGCGCCTTTCAGCACGCCGTCAGCAAGAAGCTTTACACCGAGGACGATGTAGAACGGAGCCGCCGCACGCAGGAATGACGTGCCGATGCTGAGTGCTTCCTCCGACGGTTCGGAGAAGAACAGCTCGATCATAAAATCGCTGAAACCGATGTAGCAAACGAGGAACGGTACAACGCATATCGCCGTAAATACGAATCCCGCCCTGAAGCCTTGCGGGATACGTTCGTGCTTGCCTGCGCCGATGTTCTGTGCGGTGAATGAGCTTATTCCGCCCGAAACGCAGGCCATTGCGTTTACCGCAAAGGTGTTCAGCTTGATTGCCGAGGAGTAACCCGCAATAACCGCCGCGCCCATATCGTTGATAAGGCTCTGTATGAACAGGTTGCCCACGGAAACGAAGCTTTGCTGACAGATTGTGGGGATAGCAATTCGGCTGATTGTTTTCAGCATATTCGGGGAGAAAAGTGGACTGCGGTGCGGTGTATGAATTTTGCGCAGACGTGTAAAAAGCGTAATCGCTGCAAGTACAGCGGAAGCGCCCTGAGCGATGAAGGTTGCCCAGGCAACGCCTGCAACGCCCATATCAAGCGGGATAACCATAATCAGGTCGAGGATTATGTTTGCCACGGATGAGATTATGAGGAAGATAAGAGGAGTTTTCGAGTCGCCCAGGGCGGTGAAAATGCCCGTGCAGACGTTGTAAAGAAACAGGAAAACGAGTCCTCCTATGTAGATGCGTAGGTACAGCACAGAGTCGGAAAAGATATCCGCTTGAGTGTTGAGCAAATTCATAATCGGCTCGCAGAAGATAAAGCCTGCGATTGAGAGGATTGCCGCAAGGGTCAGCGTGGCGATAAGTGAGGTGGAAACCGCAGTTTTCATTCGGACAAATTCCTTTGCGCCGAAAAGCTGGGAAATCACAACCGCACAGCCGCCGTTTATTCCGTTGGCAATCTGTATGAAAAGCATTGTCACGGGGTAGGAAGCTCCTACCGCCGCAAGTGCAAGCTCGCCTTCAATGGCTGTTTCGCCAATGAAGTTGCCTGCTATAATGCTGTCGCAGATATTGTACATCTGCTGAAAGGCAATGCTTATCAGCATAGGCAGGGTAAACCGCCATATCAGCGACGATGGCTTGCCTTTGGTCAAATCGGTAATCATCTGTAAATCCTTTCAGAAAAAATTGTAGGGGCGGATTCAATATCCGCCCGCATAAAAAATCTTTTAAATAGTAGATACAAAACGTCCGAAAGCGGCGATGCCCTTTGCAGTACGCTTGTAAACGCCTGCGTGTTCGAGTACCTTTGAGAATACAAGACCGATTTCCTTCTGAATGATTTCATTCACGTTTTCAGCGGTAATCTCGTTTCTTGCGGCAAATTCCTCTACCCAGTCAGCGTGCTTTTCAAGGTCGGGAACAAGACGTACAGCCTCAGCGCCCTTGCTTACGATAACCTCGGCAAGCTGTTCCATTTCGGTTTTAAGACGTGCAGGAAGGACAGCAAGGCCCATAACCTCGATAAGGCCGATATTTTCCTTCTTGATGTGGTGAAGCTCGCTGTGCGGGTGGTAAACGCCAAGAGGATGTTCCTCGGTTGTGATGTTGTTGCGCAGAACAAGGTCAAGCTCGTAATAGTTGCCGTTCTTTCTTGCAATCGGGGTAATAGTGTTGTGTGGTACGCCGTCAGTTTCAGCAAAGATGAATGCGCTTTCGTCGGAGTAACCTCTCCACTTGTTGAGAATTCTGTCGCCAAGCTCAACAAGACGCTCGTGGTCAACACTGCGCAGACGGAGCACGGACATAGGCCATTTTACTCTGCCCACTTCAACGTCCTCGAAGTTGGGAATTGTATATGTTTCCTCAATCGGAGCGGTAGCCATTGCGAATGTGTAGCGGCCGCCCTGAAAATGCTCGTGGGTAAGGATTGAGCCGCCTACGATAGGCAGGTCAGCGTTTGAGCCGATGAAGTAGTGGGGGAACTGTTCAACGAAATCGAACAGTTTGCTGAAAGCGGCACGGTCAATCTTCATTGGTGTGTGAACGCTGTTGAGGAGAATACAGTGCTCGTTGTAGTAAACGTAAGGGGAGTACTGCAGGCACCAGCGCTCGTCGATAATCTTTACAGGGATAACACGGTGGTTCTGACGTGCAGGGTGGTTCACACGGCCTGCGTATCCGACATTTTCCTCGCAGAGAAGGCACTTGGGGTAACCGCTCTGCTTAGCGTTAAGGGCAGCAGCAATAGCCTTCGGGTCCTTTTCAGGCTTGGAAAGGTTGATTGTGATGTCGAGGTTGCCGTATTCAGTTTCGGAGGTCCATTTCATATCCTTCTTTATGCGGTAGCGGCGGGTATAGTCGCTGTCGCCGCTTAATTTGTAGTAGTAATCGGTAGCAGCCTCAGGTGATTTTTCACGGTAAAGCTTGCGGAATTTTTCGATAACCTCAGACGGACGTGGCGTAAGACAGCCCATAATCTTTGTATCGAGCAGGTCACGGTAAACAATGCTGTCCTCGATTACGCCTGTTTCAACAGCGTAATCAAGAAGCTCAGCAAGAACAGGTTCAAGCTCAACGTCGTTGAAATTTTCCTCAGGCGGATTGTAGTCGTCAATACCGAGAACATCGCAGATAAGGTTTGCGGTATAAATTCTGTCTTCAGCGGATATGAGATTGTTTTCAAGACCGTAGCAGACAAGCTTACGGACAGCGTTATGTATGTTGTTGGACACTTCAAACAGCTCCTTCAGATTATTTTGGAAATATACACTAATTATACCACATAAAATCGCACTTTTCAAGGATAATATGTTGATTTTAAATGTACAGCGTGGTATAATTTACGAAAGAATATTGTTGCATACAAGTTATTGACAAAACCCAGAAAATCCAGTCGCTTTTTCTGGAAACCGAGTGGTTTTTTCAAAAACCCCAAAAAGCCGATAATGAAAACGATAATGTTAATGTCAATGATAATAAGAATGTAAATGTTAATGCAGATGAAAATGTGCAGCAGATGCTGCGGAAAGGAGAATCAGCATGGAGATATCACATATAGCAATTGCGGTTATCACTTATGTTGCAATTATCAGCATTATATCAGTTATTATGACTATCAAGGATAAGTCCTGCGCAAAGAAAGGAAAATGGCGTGTTCCTGAAAAAACGCTGTTTATTCTGTCAGCACTGGGCGGCTCTGTGGCGATGTACATAACAATGAAGACAATCCGTCACAAGACACAGCACAAGCGCTTTATGATTGGCATACCTGCCATAATGGTTGTACAGGCAATTCTGATTGCGGGAATTATCCTGATAAAGACAGGCGTAATTGCGTTATGATAAAGAAAATGCGGAACAAGTGATGTTGTTCCGCACTTTTTTATTTTTTCATATTCTGCTCACGGAGCTTCTTCTTCAGCTGTTTTTCCTCGTACATAAGCTTGTCGGAAGTCTTTATCAGCTCTTCAAAGTCAAGCTCACCAGGATTCTGTGAAGCGTAGATGCCGACGCTGGCAGAGATTTCGTAAGGCTTGCCGTACTCGCTGTTTCGTGCGTTGATAAATTCGGTCAGCCTGTCACGGATTTCAGCTTCGTTGCAGTCGCCTGCAACAACAGCAAGCATTTCGTCGCCGCCGAAACGTACACAAAGAGCCTGCGGCGGACAAGCGTGTCGTAAAGCTGCGGCAACGGTTGCAATTGCAATATCACCCTCGCCGTGGCCGTAACAGTCGTTGATGAATTTCAGGCCGTCAAGGTCGGCAAGAACAACGGTAACAAGGTCGCCGTGTTCCTGGATAAGATGCTTGTATGCCTTGGAAAAGCCACCTCGGTTGTAGAGCCCTGTCAGGGAGTCAAACTTGTACATTTCCTCAATCTGCTCACGGAGATAATGCTGGTGACGCATATTTCGGAAGCCGCCGAAAGCGTTGTTCAGGGCGGTTACTGTCTGAGGAATCTTGTTGTAGGCCTGAATGCTGTAGTTGTAATAGTGGAAGCAGGCGTATCCCAGAGGAACATCAAGGAAGTTCAGCGCTGTAAGAATTACTGCACAGCTCTTGTCAAGCAGTTCATTGAGATATGGCACGATATTTTTTGCTGAGAATGTGTAAGGTACGAAATCGTCGATGTAGTCTGTATCCATTACAACATAGAGTGTATCGTTGAATTTGTTGCCGTACTGAACAACGAGCGGGTTTATGGTAGGGTCAATGCAATCCATATTCAGCATAAAGCAGCAATCGTAAATAACTGAGCGCTTCAGCTTTTCGGAAACCTCTTCAAGAGTTTCACAGCTCTGGATTTTTGCGGAAATTTCAGCAAGCACACGTTCTTCACCGAGATACTGGTTGAGGGCGTTGCCTCTGCTGTTGATGGTCTTGATAAGGTTGAACTCCGTATCGTCGGGACATCCGCAGGACTGCATGAGCTGGAGTCTTGGAACGGCATAGAAGCTGCCTTCCTTCAGTGTACCGTTCAGAACATCGGGAACAAGCCTTGTAATCTGTTCGGCAAGCTCAAAGTAGCTGCACATTGACGAGGAAATTCTCGGTTCGGAGTAATAGATTTCCTCAATGCCGTCAAAGCCTGTGACAAGGACATCCTCGGGAACGTTGTAGCCGTAGTCCTTGAAGGTGTCGCAGACAGCGATTGCCATGGAGTCGTTGGCACATATCATAGCGTCGGGAATGTTGCCGTTTTCGATAAGCTTTATGGTTGCCTCACGGGCGGGAGTTGTCCAGAAATCGCCGTAGCTGACCATATCGTCGCTGAAGGGAATATCATATTCGGCAAGAACGGACTTGAAAACGTTAAGACGGTTTTCGGAGAAATCGTTGTTCCTCATACCGTTCATATAATGGATTTTCTTTGGTTTATGCACGGAAACAACGTGGCGCACCATTTCAGCAAAGCCAGCCTCATAGTCAAAGGTAACGTTTACATAACCGTCGTGTTTTTCGCCCACGATAATAACAGGCTTACCGTCCTTTTCGGCATTTTCCAAGATGGAGTCGAAGATATCCTTCTGCTTGAGCTGTTCTTCGAAAATGATGATTATGTCGATAATCTCATTGTGAAGCAATTCGAAGATAGCAGCTTCACCCTTTGAAACAGCGTCCTTGTGATAGAGGTCAGAGCAGGTATTCATTACCAGCAGACCGAAATTCATTTTTTTCAGGCTTTCGTTAAGCGCTTCAACAAGCTTGTTACAGGAATTATTCTGAACCTTTGAAAGACAGAGCGCTGCGATTTTACGGCTGCCGAGCATAGCTGTGACCCCTTTCCGTGAAAAATTAAACTATAATAATTATAGCACATTAGGATATTTGTTTCAAGAACAAATGACGTATTTTGTTTATACTGTACAAAAAAACAATGAGTGTCTGTCAAATTTGATAGGCACTCATTTGGCTATTTATGGTTAAAATCTGTAATAACCCGCAGATTGCGGTGCGACGGTTACCTTGCCGTCGGCAAAGGAAACCGTGCCGCCGAAGCCGTAGACGGTTTCTGTAGGGATAATATCGCAGTCAAAGCTTACCTCTCTTGCGGCGGGGTTGATGATTACGAGAATTTTTTCGTCAGCCGTGCTTCTGATGTAGGCAAGGGGATACGCGTCCTTTTCAGCGTAGACGAACTCAATTTCGCCCTTGCTCTGCAAAGCGGCGTGCGCCTGACGGATTGCGATAAGCTTCTTTACCTCGTGGTAAAGGGAGTTCTTGTCGGCAAGCTGAGCCTCGGCTGTTGGACGGTCAGCGCTTTCGTCCTGCGGAATGTACAGCTTTTCCTTCGGCGCGGAGCTGAAGCCTGCGTTTGTGGAGCTGTCCCACTGCATAGGTGAGCGTGAGCCTGTTCTGCCGTAGCCGCCCTCCACGGAAACAAGATTTTCCACGTAGCGCATACCGATTTCGTCGCCGTAGTAAATGAAGGGTGCGCCTGGCATCGAGAGTAGGAATGCGAATGCGATTTTCAGGTTGTCGCCGTGGATTGAGCGTGCAAGTCTGTCCATATCGTGGTTGCCTGAGGGTATGCAGATAAGACCTTTGCGCTCGGATTTTTCGTAGTTTTCCTTATATTTTGCAACAAATTCGGACACGTCACCCTTGCCCCTGTCTGAGAAGAACGGTTCTTCACAGCGGAACAAATCGTTGTAGTGTGACGGGCCGAAGTGGAGCAGGAAATCCATGTGGAAGCCGCCCTGAATTGACTTGTCAGGCTCGCCCCATTCGGACACCATTGCTGCCGCTGGGAACTCTTTGTCGAGAAATTCACGGACGTTCTGCCACAGCGCAATCGTACCCTTGCTGTTCTCGTCGTGCTTTACCAGTGAGCCTGCCATATCAACACGGAAGCCGTCACAGCCCATTCCAAGCCAGAAGCGCATAATGTTTTTCAGTTCCTCAAGGGTAGCCTTCGGGCCATCGTCATCCATTGCCTGTTGCCAGGGACGGTCAGGCTTGTAGAAACCGTAATTCAGTGCAGGCTGGTGGGAGAAGAAGTTCACCGCACAGCTTCCGTCACGGTCGGAAATGCCGCGGATACAGCCCATTCCCTGTGGTTCTTCCCAGATTGAGTCTGTCCAGACATATCGGTCGGTAAATTCGTTGTGCTCGGCTTTCAGGGACTCCTTGAACCATTTGTGCTCAACGGAGGTGTGCCCCGGGACAAGGTCGAGAAGGACGTGCATATCACGGTTGTGGACTTCCTCAAAAAGACGCTTCAGGTCCTCGTTTGTGCCGTAGCGCGGGGCGGCGGAGTAGTAGTCGGAAACGTCATAGCCTGCGTCGCCGAATGGTGAAGCGAAGCAGGGGTTGAGCCAGATTGCGTTGCAGCCAAGCTCCTTTATATAGTCAAGCTTGCTGATGATACCGTTGAAATCTCCGATACCGTCGCCGTTGGTATCACAGAAGGACTGGGGATAAATTTCGTAGAACACGGCGTTGTCGAGCCATTTTGGCTGATTTGTACTCATAGCAATTCTCCTTTGCAAATTCTTCGGTACGCTTGAAATGTGTATCTCTATATGATATAATAATACAAAACAAGGCTGTTTTCTACATCAATAATACGCATTTATGATACTATAATACTTTCGGAGGGAATATGGCACTTGAAGAAAAAAGGCGGCACAGCTCGGAACTTGTGCCCTACAGCTACTATAAATGTCTGATACCCGACTATTTCGACTGCGTGCCACTTCACTGGCACGGCGAGTTCGAAATCAACTATGTGATTGAGGGCAAGGCGGAGTTTCTCTGCGGCGACGAGCGGTTTGTGACGCAGACAGGGGATATTGTGATTATTCCGCCAAACAGGCTTCACGCAATCTACACCCAACGCGATTATGAACAGCGTTACGATACCATTGTTTTCAGCACGGATATGCTGGGTGCGTCGGTGAATGACAGGTGCGCCGCCGAGTGTGTAAGGCCGCTCACAAACGGACACTTCGGCGTAAAAATGCACATTACCGCGGAGCATCCCTATTACAGCGAAATCAAGACGACGGTGGAAAATATATTTTCCTGCGCAAAGGGGAACACGGCGCGGCTTGGTATGCTGTTGAAAAGTGAGATGCTGAGGCTGTTCTGGCTGCTGGGGGAAAGCGGGGACATACAGTCTGACGGCAGACCTGATTTCAGTGGCGTAATACGTCCCGCGGTTGAGTTTATCAATGAGAATTTCTGTGAGAATATTACCATTGAACAGCTTGCGGAAATCGTGCACCTGAGCAAAAGCTACTTTATGGCACGTTTCAGACAGGCGGCGGGGGTTGGTGCAATTGAATACATCAATCAGCTGAGGATAAAGAAGGCCTGCGCAATGCTTGCGGAAAGCAATCTGAATGCGTCGGACATTGCTTTTGAGTGCGGTTTCAGAAACCTGTCAAACTTCAACAGGCTGTTCAGAAAGGCGGTGGGGTGCACTCCTGTTCAGTACAGAAAAATCAACGGGTAATGGTTACAGAACGGTTGCATTGTTACAGTTTGATGTCAGTTCGGCAGAAACGGTTGACCTTTGATTTGGTGAGGTGTATAATTTTAGCATATTAACCGGCTAAAGAAAGAGGTCATAATTATGTTCAAAAAATCAATCAGGGCAATTGCTGCTGCGGCGGTATTCTGCGTTACGGCAATATTTTCAGGAGTAACCGTTTCTGCATATTCCAATGGACTGACCGATAGTGTTGACCAACTGGATTGGGGTATGACGATTGAAGAGGTAGAGGCGATTATGGGTACTCCCGACAAAATGGAAGATGAGTTTGTTTCGGGCAGCGGTCAGGTTCAGACCCTGCTTACATACAATGATGTGAAATTCAGAGGATACGACAGCTATGTCATTCTTTGTATCACGGATGAAAATAATCTTGAGGGCATTAACTTTCACTTTCCTACAGACAATTCCCGTGCGCTTTATGCGGAGTTTTTTGAAAAGCTGAAGCAGATGTGTACGGAGTACGAAAGTGACGGTGCAGACGATATTATTTCGCTGTTTCACTTTGACAATGGCAGCAGTACGATTTTCCTGTTTGATCTGGTGTACGAGGTGCAGTACAGCTGTTTCCCTTTGTTTGAGGAAGGTTGCAGAGTAAACCCGCAAAAAGGCGGCGCTGCAGCTGAATTTCACGAGCCTTCTCCCGAAACAGGCAACGCAGGTGCGGCGGTTTATGCTGCAATTGCTGCACTGGCAGGTACAGCTGTATTGCTTACGAGAAAAAAATAACAACAAAAAACCTCTCCGAATTTCGGAGAGGTTGATTTTTGGAAAGTGTTCCGTAGTTCCAGGAAATTTGTTATCTCTTGGATAAGATTTCTTATCGCTTGGGTAACTTATTTCCGCATTACAATGCCGTTTTCTTTCTGTTTTGTTAGTTGTTTGTTAGTTTCTGATTGTGGCTTACAATATCAGAGAAGGAGTATTGATGAATTTTCTTAAATCGTGTCTTAATATTCGTTCTTTGTCAATTAATCATGGTGAGCCTGAGGTAGAGGAAAGTTTCGCAATGTATTGCAAAGAAGAACTGAACCTGCATGATGTTGCAATTCTTGGTAACGGATATACAATCAGAGGAGATACTTGGGGTATTGTAAAATCTGTTAGAGAGAAAAACTAAATACCAAATAGCTAAATTTTTTAGTGGCATAGTCTTATTGATTATGCCACTTTTTCTTTTGGGACAATTGGGGACGCGTCCCAATTGTCCCAGCTCTGTCCCAAATTGTCCCGCGAAAAGCTAAAAACATATTGACAATAGTAAAAAACAAACATAAAATAAAAGAAAATTAGTAATACTAATTAATGTACAAA
>CALATN010000192.1 GCA_937891895.1 uncultured Clostridia bacterium | reverse complement strand
AAGGGACAGGCCAAATTGAAAAAGGGCAAGAAGAAGATTTCATTCGATGAATTTCTGGCGATGAGGTAACAAGATGGCTGTAAATATCGGGCCAAAAATTGGAATTGACGGGGAAAAGGAATACCGGAAACAGATTAATGACCTGATCACGCAGGCCAAGACCTTTTCCGCCGAAATGCGCGAACTTGAATCTGATTTCAACGATTCTGGTTCAGCGATGGACAAAAACCGCAGAAAATCCGAACTGCTTGAAAAGGCTATCAAGAAGGCTGTAGGCAATATCCTCGAAACAGTTACACTCTTCGACGTATATCAGGGCAAGCAGATTGCAGAGGGCAAGAAGTCCGTTGCGTACGCTATCTCAATGCGTTCCCACGAGGGTACACTTACCGACGAACAGGCTGACGCAGCTGTAAAGCGTGTCCTGAAGGAACTCTCCGCACTGGGCGCAGAGCTCAGAGCTTAATGATTTCTACCATAAAATCGCAATCAAATGCCGCTTCAGTTAAAGAAGCGGCATTTGTCTTATTCAAGGTAAATTAGTTTATCTTTTATTAAAGTTACGTCCAAGTAACTTGTTGAAATGTTAATATTTGTATGATATAATTGCTGTTAATCTTATTTAAATTGATTGGAGAGGCAGTTTATGATTGAAAAAATCCATCTCACCTATGAAAAATGGAATTTCCTTCTGAGCAAGGAAAAGCCCGATATAAATGTTAATTTTGAGGACACAATCACTCTGCCATCTACCATCCAGCAGATGAAGAAGTCCCCTGTTACTGATGAGCGCAGCGACGGCTATCTTACCGACCCGCACCGCTTTGAAGGCTACGCACTTTATGAGCGCACCGTGAAAATTACCCCGAAAAAGCAGGGTTGCAGGGTATACCTTGTTATGGAGCGCACCCGCACAAGCAATCTATGGATAAACGGCGAATTTGTGGGCACGCAGAACAGCCTTTGCACTGCTCACCGCTATGATATAACAAAATTCGTGAACGGCGGTGAAATCCGTATCACGATTATGATTGACAACGTTTCCTGCCCTGTCCCAGGCGGTCATATGACCTCTCAGGATACACAGACAAACTGGCTGGGTATCACAGGCGGGCTGTACATTGAATGTGTCAACGAGGCACGTTTCGTTAACCTGAAGCTTTACACCGATGCCGCAACAAAGACCGTGACCGTAAAGGGCGGGCTTGTGGGCGCTGAAAGCCTTGAGCTGAATGTTGACGTAAGCGGTTTCCCCAAAAAGACTGTGACCGTAACAAAGGAATGCCCCGAATTTACCTACGAAATGGAAAAGGCAACCCTCTGGAGCGAGCACAATCCCGTTACATACATTATGAACATCGCAAATGATGGCGATGTCCAGTCCGTGTCCTTCGGCATACGTGACTTTTCAACACGGGGCACCGAGTTCCTTGTAAACGGCGAAAAGGTGTTCCTGCGCGGCAAGCACGACGGTATGATTTTCCCTATGACGGGCGCTGCACCCACCGACACCGAAAGCTGGCTTGCGGTTATGAAAACCGCCAAGGAACACGGCATAAACCACTACCGTTTCCACACCTGCTGTCCACCTGATGCCGCTTTCTGCGCCGCTGACCAGCTGGGCATATATATGGAACCTGAGCTTCCTTTCTGGGGCACGGTTGAGGAGGAAATCACCGACGGTCAGCAGTACCTCATTGACGAGGGCTTCCGTATCCTTGACGAGTTCGGCAACCACCCTTCCTTCTTCGCTTTTTCCCTTGGCAACGAGCTCTGGGGCAGCAAGGAGCGTCTGAACGAAATTCTCGGCGGCTACAAGGCTTACGACAACCGCCACCTCTATACACAAGGCTCAAACAACTTCCAGTTCTGGCCCTGCATCGTGGAAAACGACGATTTCTTCGTTGGTGTACGTTTCTCAAAGGAACGTCTTTTCCGCGGCTCTTATGCAATGTGCGACGCGCCTCTCGGTCACATCCAGACCGATGCGCCTAACTCAGACTACAGCTATGATGCACACATCCGCCCGTCTTCCGTAAGCGCTGAGCAAAGCGCAGGCGGCACTATCGAAATCCAGTACGGCACTGGTGTAAAGACCGTTTCCCTTGACAACGCAGGGGGCGAGTTCGTGTCGGAAATTCCTGTGGTTTCCCACGAGGTCGGTCAGTACTTCATGTACCCCGACTACAACGAAATCGAGAAGTACACGGGCGTACTCAAGCCCTACAACCTGGAAATCTTCCGTGAACGACTTGAAGAAGCTGGCTTGCTGAAATATGCGGACAAGTTCTTCCGTGCAAGCGGACGCTTTGCGGCTGAGTGCTACAAGAACGAAATCGAAACCGCACTTCGCTCCAAAGAACTTTCAGGCTTCCAGCTTCTTGACATTCAGGACTTCACAGGTCAGGGCACGGCGCTGGTTGGCGTGCTGAACTCATTTATGGAAAGTAAGGGCGTTATCACGTCAATTGAGTGGCGCGGCTTCTGCTCCGAGCGTGTAATTCTCGGCCTGCTGCCGAAGTTCGTGTTTGCCGCAGGTGAAAGGGTTGAAATGCCTGTCGAACTTTACAACTACGCCGCAAAGGCTGACGTTGACCCCACAGTTTCGGTACGTCTTTCCGTGAACGGCGACGTGATTTCCGAGTACAGCCTTACCGCAAAGGGCGAATTCAAGGGCGGCACCTTTGATCTGGGCAGAATTGAAATGGAAATTCCTATGGTAAGAAAGCCTGCAAAGGTTGTTCTTACGATGAACTGTAAGGACATCTGCAACAAGTACGTGCTGTGGGTTTACCCTGAAATTGCGGCGGATGCACCTGAAAATGTGGTTGTTACAAAGGAC
>CALATN010000191.1 GCA_937891895.1 uncultured Clostridia bacterium | reverse complement strand
ACTTGCACTGCAAATGGAGTGGAAGAAAAGCATTGTTTGCGATGTGGAGAGGTAATAGAAACAAGAGAAATTTCTGTATTAGGGCACGAACTGACAGAATGGAGTGTGATTACGGAAGCCACTTGTACGACAAAAGGAGTAGAAGAAAAACAGTGTTTGCGATGTAGAGAGGTAATAGAAACGAGAGAGATTTCAGCATTAGGTCATGAACTGACGGAATGGAATGTGATTACAGAAGCTACTTGTATGACAGAAGGTGTCAAACAAGCACATTGTATTCGATGCGAGTATCAGGTAAAGGAAGTCATTCCAAAAGTAGAACATTGTTGGAGTTTGCAAGAAAGAAAAGCTGCTTGTACTGAAGATGGAAGTTTGTATGAACAATGTGATAATTGTCAAGAAAAACGCAAAGAAACTACAATTTCTGTTGCACATACAACAGCAAATTATGATATTGCAAATGCAGCATTTAATAATGGTGCAACTCATGTAACACATTTGTTTAATGCAATGCCGCCATTTTTACACAGAGACCCTGCTGTTCTAGGTCCAGCTTTCGACCCTGAAAATGTATGTGTAGAAATGATTTGTGATGGTATTCATTTACACCCATCAACCGTACGCTGTATGTTTAAACTTTTTGGTGCAGACAGAATTTGTATGATTAGTGACAGTATGATGGCAACCGGTTTAACAGATGGCGATTATGCATTAGGTGGACAACCTGTAAAAGTAACCGGAAAGACAGCAACACTTGCAGATGGAACAATTGCAGGTTCTGCTTCAAATTTACATGATTGTTTGAAAGTAGCTGTAAAAGAAATGGGTATCCCATTCAGCGAGTTAAAGAATACAGTAAGCCAGCTCCACGAATTCAACCCAATGATGGGTCACCGTGGATGCCGTCTTGCTGTAACATATCCTGAAATCGCTGCAATGCAGACAAAGGCTGTTATCAAGGCTGCTATCAACGTTAAGAAGAACCACCCAGACTGGACTATCGTTCCTGAAATCATGATCCCACTCGTTGGCGAAATCAAGGAGCTCAAGTACGTTAAGGATGTAGTTGTTAAGACAGCTGACGAAGTAATCGCTGCTGCTGGTTCCGACCTCAAGTACGAAGTTGGTACAATGATCGAAATCCCACGTGCTGCTCTCACAGCTGACGATATCGCTAAGGAAGCTGACTTCTTCTGCTTCGGTACAAACGACCTTACACAGATGACATTCGGTTTCTCCAGAGACGATGCTGGTAAGTTCCTCGATGCTTACTATGATACAAAGATCTTTGAAAACGACCCATTTGCTAAGCTCGACCAGACAGGTGTTGGTAAGCTCATGGATATGGCTATCAAGCTCGGTAAGCCAGTAAATCCAAAGCTCCACATCGGTATCTGCGGCGAACACGGCGGTGACCCAACATCTGTTGAGTTCTGCCACAAGATTGGTCTTGACTACGTATCCTGCTCACCATTCCGTGTGCCGATCGCAAGACTCGCTGCTGCTCAGGCTGCAATCAACAACAAGTAATTCGGACAAGCTGTCTGAAATGCAGATTGCATAACGCAAAAACAACCTCCTCATTCCGAAAGGAATGGGGAGGTTTTGTTTTTGTGTGTGATTTAAAAAAGCACAGCAATTGTGTAAAGCTTTTTTCTTTACACAACAGTTTATCTTTTCTTATAAATAACAATCTCAGGATTTTCGCCGTTTTCTTCGTATGTGCAAACGAGAATGAACTCCATATTTGCGGCAATACCGAAGCATCTGCTTCCGCCGAATTCACATTCAAGCTGGTTGCCAAGATATGTAGCATTATCATCAAGGAACTTCACCGTTCTTCCGTTGGGAAGTCTGTACTCAAGATTGATATAACTGCCCACCAGCGCGTTCAGCTTCTCAAGCTTAGGCATACCCTCGATATTCAGCTCGTTGATTTCTTCAATCAGCTTTTTCTTGAACTCCTCAAAAGCACCGTTCCCGCCAAGCTCATCATACCTTTTCCAATAGTCAAGATTAGGCAGGGTAGCCTTCAGATACGCACGAACCTCATCTTCCGTGTGCTCCTCGCTTGCCATATTCTTCACGCACACGTCAATCAAATCGTCCATATCGCTGTACATATACTCGCCGTCAGCGTAGCACCATTTGCAGTAATGTTCATTCGGCATACCGTCCTTTTCCTTGCTGATAACAGCATCCTCAAGGGGCATTCCGCAGCACTGACATATAAGCTCTCTCGGGGAGCCCAGCAGCGTGTTGATTGAAACGTCAAACAGCTTTGACAACAGCTTCAGCGTTTCCGTATTCGGCACGGTTTCGCCGTTTTCCCAGCGGGAAACAGCCTGACGTGTTACAAAAAGCTTTTCCGCAAGCTCGTCCTGTGACAAGCCGTTTTTTGTACGCAGTTCAAATATAATTTCTTTTGTATCCATTATTCTCACCTCATTGTTATTATATCATACGAAAAATTTTCTATCAAGCAACCCGTTGTTGCTGTCAATAGAGCAATCAGTATTTGCTATGTAAATTTGTCAAAAATATTGAGATTTTTTTCAAACCTCCTTATATAATATTATCTAAAATGATGAAAAGAAAACAAAAACTTGACAAATTTATCGGCAAGTGCTATACTAACCCCATAATTTACTAAAAAAGGAGGCAGACAAATGATCAAGTTTACACATCACACATCCGAAGCGTTAATATTCAGGAATGAACACTTGTCTGCCGAAAAGCGTATCCTTGCGATATGTAGTTTTTGACGGTCAGGGCGTGCATTTCTGTATGAAGTGCACGCCCTTTTTGTTTTTGTTGGAGAAAGGAGTAGGGAAAATGTATTTGACAATCAGAAAGCTTGCAATTGATGATGCAGAGGATATTTACAATATGCTTCAGGAAATTCCTGCGGATGAAAATGGCTTTACCAATTCTGCAAACGGAAAGACTTACGACGAATATAGGCTGTGGCTTGAAAAGTCTTATGCGGCTTCACTTCAGGAAGGGATTATAGACGGCTGGAAAGTTCCCGAAACTATATTCTGGCTTTTTGAGGACGGCAAGCCTGTGGGCTTCGGAAAAATCCGTCACTATCTGACAGACAGACTTCTTGAAGCGGGCGGAAATATCGGTTATTCAATTATTCCCGAAGCAAGAGGGCAAGGCTTAGGGAAAAAGCTTGTTGCAGGATTGATTGAGGAAGGCAGGAAAATAGGTGTTGAACGCTTGCTTTTTACAATCAGGAACAGCAATATTCCGTCAATTAAGTCTGCACTGGCAAACGGCGGTGTGATTGAAAAGGTAACGGATGAAAGGCATTATATAAGCGTGGTGCTGTAATTTGCGATATATACAGATAAAAAGAAAGGACTGATTAAAATGAAGGAGAAAAAAGAAAGCAAAATCCGCATATTTGCCAACAACTTCTATGCGCTGAAAACCGTGTGGCAGATAAGCAAGCGTCAGGTAATACACCTTGCGGTGGGAAATATCATTCATTATGTTGAGTGGATTTTTATGAGCATTTTCTTCCTGCGCTACGTTATCGGCGCAATAGAAAGAGAAGCTCCCTTTGAGGAGATAATGCTTTTTATCGGTATCTGCTTTGCGGTGTGCTGTTCTATTGCGATATATTCAAGCTATCGCAAGGCGGTAGTCTACCCCTGTACGGAGAACAAGGTCTATCGCTGCCTGTACAGAAAGCTTTATGCAAAGGCAAGAAACGTGGAGCTCCGCTGTTTTGAGGATGCAGACTTTTACAACAAGTACACGATGGCACTTGAAAATTCCGCAGATAAGATGATATCCTCCGTAAGAATGCTGTTTGAGGTGCTTTTCGGTGCGGTTGCGGCACTGGCGGCGTTCTGGTCGATGTTTACTATAGACCCCTGGTCTGTTCTGTTCGTAATTTCACCTATTATCGGTAACTTTGTTTTCGGACGTCTTATGAATAAGATATGGGGCGGCAGATACGTTGATACAGTAAAAAACAACCGTATTGCCGAATATGTCAACCGTGTAATGCACCTTGCGGAGTACGCAAAAGAAATCCGTTACTCAAGTATTCACGAGCTTATGATGAGCCGCTACAACAAGGCTATGGACGGAAATGTTAAGGTTGCTGACAAGTATGCTAAGAAAGCTATCGTCTACAACTGGGCACAGAACGTTACAACATTCGCTCTCGTTTTCGAGGGGATAATGATTTATTCTGCATACCGCACTATCGTTTCGCAGACAATGGGACTTGCGGAACTTGCGATTATGTTCTCGGCAATGAACACTTCCTCCTGGATGCTGTTCTGTATGTTCAACAACATTACCGAGGCTATGAAAAACGGTCAGTTCCTTGAATATTTCCGTACCTTTATGGAATATAAGGAGAAAATTCCCGAGGATCAGGACGGAATCATTCCCGAAAAAATCCGTTCAATCGAGTTCAGGAATGTTTGCTTTGAATACAAGAAAAACGAGCAGGTAATCAACAACCTCAGCTTTAAAATTGAAGGCGACAAGGTCTGTGCATTGGTTGGTCACAACGGCGCAGGTAAGTCAACTATTATCAAGCTTTTATTCCGTCTTTACGACCCTACAAGTGGTGAGATTCTTGTAAACGGAACAAACATCAAGGAGTACAATCTCAAAGCATACCGCAAGCAGTTCTCCGCTGCTTTTCAGGATTACAAGGTTATGGCAATGTCGGTTAAGGATAACGTGCTTATGGGAGAGAAGTTTGGCAATCCCGATGAAACAGCCGAGCGTGCACTGAAATGTGCAGGTGTTTGGGACAAGGTTTCGAGTCTTTCAAATGGCATAAACACCATTATGACGAAAGAATTCGACAACGAAGGTGCTGTGCTTTCGGGCGGCGAACAGCAGAAAATTGTTGTAGCCCGTGCCTTTGCACAGCAGGCTTCCGTCAAGGTCTTTGACGAGCCGTCATCAGCGCTTGACCCGATTGCTGAATATGATTTATACAAGGGTATTATGGACGAAAGCAAGGGACACATTACGCTGTTCATTTCGCACCGACTGTCCTCTGTAAAGGACGCAGACGAGGTGTTTATGCTTGAAAACGGTGCTGTTATCGAACAAGGTACACATCGTCAGCTTATGGATATGGACGGTAAATACTGCGAGATGTTCACAAAGCAGGCACAGAATTATCTTGCCGATGAAAACTACAAGGAAGGAGTGGCAATATGAATAAATTCAAAACGCTGTTAGCTGACAACCTGTGGTTGTTTAAAATCTGTTACAAGGCCGCTCCCGCATATATGGTCTGTTACATAATTGAGGCAATACGAAATGAGCTTGTTGTATTCCTTGAATTTACGCTGGCGCTCAACTTTGTTTTAGAGTGCGCAGAGTTCGGCAGACCCTTTAAAACAGCGGCAATTTTCCTGTTGTCACTTCTTGCGTTTGTAGTGCTGGGACTGCTTTTTAATGCGTTCCTCTATCAGAAATTACAACAGAAGGCACAGCCTAAAATCAAGCAGGCGATAAAGCAGATGATGTTTGACAAGGCAAAGGAAATTGACCTTGAATGTTACGATAATCCCGAATTCTACAACGATTATGTGCTGTCTGTTTCCGAGGTGGATAATCAGATAGGACGTATATTTACGCTTATTACAAACCTCTGCACGGGACTTGTTTCTATCGTGCTGTCAGGCGCATTCTTTATCGGCAACGACCCCGTTTCCTTCATTTTTATTGCCGTATCCTTTGCCGCTTCCTTATGGGCAGGCAAGGCTCTGAACAAGCTTAATTTCCTTATCCGCAACGAGAAAAACCCGCACGAACGCAAGCTTGGTTATGTAAATCGTGTGTTCTATCTTAATGACTATGCAAAGGAAGTCCGTCTCAACACTGAGGTTTCCGACGAGTTGCTTAAAGACTTTGACGAAACCAACGACAAGGTGCTTGCAATTGACAAGAAAAATGCAGGCAAGCGTTTCGGCTTACAGCTTCTCAAGGACTATATCTGCAACAATTTCCTTATAGATGTGGTGTATATGGTGTACCTTGTGTACTGTGCGGCAGTGCTTCACAGAATTTCCTACAGTAATGTTGCGGTAATGCGTGGTACGGCAAACCGAATGAAGAACCGTATGAGACAGTTTTCCGACGTGTTCCCGAAAATGGAAGAAATTAGTATGTATGTTCAGAAGATGAAGAATTTTCTTGAAATTGAGCCGAAAATTCTCAGCACGGACAAGAAGCCTCTTCCCGAAAAGCCTACGGAAATTGAGCTTCGCAATGTTTCTTTCGGCTACAACGAAAAGGACGGTTACATTCTCAACAACGTAAGTATGAAGCTTGACCCGTACAGCAAAATTGCTATTGTAGGCTACAACGGTGCAGGAAAGACAACGCTTATCAAGCTTATTATGCGCCTTTACGACCCGAATGAGGGCGAAATTCTCCTTGACGGCGTTAATATCAAGGAATACGACATTGAGGAATACCGCCGCAAGATAGGAACTGTATTCCAGGACTTCAAGATTTTTGCCGCAACAGTAAAGGAGAACGTACTGCTTGACTTTGCGGAAAAGGGCAATGACGAGGACGTTGTAAAAGCCATTGAAAAAAGCGGTTTTGCAGAACGTCTTGAAACACTTGAATGTGGACTTGAAACAAATCTTACCACAGAGTTTGAGGAGGACGGCGTGAACCTTTCGGGCGGCGAGGGACAGAAGCTTGCGGTTGCCCGTGTGTTCTACAAGGACGCTAACCTGATTATCCTTGACGAGCCAAGCTCTGCGCTCGACCCGATTGCTGAGTATCATCTCAATCACTCAATGCTTACCGCAGCGGAAAACAAATCGGTTGTGTTCATCTCTCACAGACTCTCAACAACAAGAATTGCCGACCGTATCTATATGCTTGAAAAAGGCAGAATTATCGAGGAAGGCAGTCACGCTGAACTTCTTGAACGAAAGGGCAAATACGCTGAAATGTGGCGTGTTCAGGCGGGACAGTATCTGTAATTCGTTTATCAATCTTAACATTTAAGGAGGTATTTATGACAAAAGAAAAACCAAAGCATTCCTCTCTGTCGAATGTAATGTATATGCTGAAAATATTGTGGCGGGGCAGTAAGGGCTACGTTATCTACACGTTTATCAAGGAATTCAACGAGAACGTGTTCTGGACAATATTTTCGGTATATCTGACAGAGTGGATTTATGTTGCAATCGAAAACAAAACTCCCTTTACGGCACTTGCTTCATTCGTTGGGGCAATGTGTATCGGTCACATCTGTATCCACATCACGGCGGCAATTCATCAGCTTTGTGAAAAGCAGTTTCTGCCGAAGATGTATCAGGATTTCTACAAGCGTGTTATACGCAAGTCAATTTCAATGGAATACGCCGAGTTTGAGCGTCCCGATTTTTACGACAAGTACACCCGTGCGCTGAACGAGTGTCAGTGGAGAGGAAGCACCATTCTCTACTACTCCGCATACCTTGTTGCAGGCATAGCCTCGGTAATTGCGGCAACAATCATAGTTGCAGACGTTGACCCTGTGCTGCTGATTTTCATTGTGCCGATGGTTGCGGTTTCAATGCTTTTCGGCAAGAAGGAGGGCGACCTCTACTATTCACTTGATATGTCCAACACCCGTGACGGACGTATCGGCGGCTATGCAAAGCGTGTATTCTACGAAAAGAAATATGCGGCTGAACTTCGCCTTTTCGGTATCGGAAAGTTGCTCCTCTCCCGTCACGAAAAGGCTTACGAGGAAATGGAGGAGCGTACACGCAAAATCCGCAGAAAGCTTTGTATTATCGAGCCCTTGAAGTGGATTATCTACAATGTTTTGTCAACCATTCTGCCGTATCTTTACATAGCTTTCGTGCTTAACGAGGGCGAGGTGCAGACGGCGGCTTACATTGCTATGATACCCGCTCTCAGCACGCTTTCGTGGAGAACTTCGGACGCGGTTGAGCTTATAGTTGCTCTTGCAAAGGAAAGTGCATTCGTAAGCAATCTCCGTGAATTTCTTTCCTACGTGCCTAAGACCAACGCAAGCGAACTTATCAAGGCGAAAAATCTTTCCGACATTGAAATCAAGGATATGAGCTTCACCTATGAGGGTGCAGAAAAGGCAACTCTCCACGACGTAAACATCTCAATCCGCAAGGGCGAGAAAATTGCCATTGTCGGTCACAACGGCGCAGGTAAGACAACTCTTGTAAAGCTGATTATGGGACTTTACAATCCTACTGAGGGGGCTATAAAAATCAGCGGCGAGGATACGTCAAGGTACGAGCCTAAATCATTGCACCGCCGTTTCGGTACGGTATTCCAGGATTTACAGGTGTTCGCACTTCCGCTTTCCCACAACGTGCTTATGCGCAAGCCTAAGAATGACGAGGAAAGAAAACTTGTTGAGGACTCACTCCGCAAGGCACAATTTGGTGAAAAGCTTGACAGCCTTGAAAATGGCATTGACACAATGGTTACAAAGGAATTTGACGAAAACGGTATGGGACTTTCAGGCGGTGAAGCACAGAAGATTGCAATTGCAAGAGTTTTCGCACGAAAGCCTGACATTGTTATCCTTGACGAGCCAAGCTCGGCACTTGACCCCATTGCCGAATATAATATGTACAAGAATATGCTTACCGCAACTGACGGCGAAACGGTTATCTTCATTTCCCACCGTCTTTCCGCAACCCGTGACGCTGACCGTATATATATGTTTGAGCACGGTACTGTCATTGAGCAGGGCAGCCACGCTGAGCTTATGGCGCTTAACGGAAAATACGCGGAAATGTGGAAGCTTCAGGCACAGAATTACTTAGCAGAGGAGGTGTCGGTATGAGTAAGGAAAAGAAGGACAAAATCAGTATGAAACGGCTCATTTCCAACGTGTTTTATGTTGTGAAATATG
Source organism: uncultured Clostridia bacterium (assembly GCA_937891895.1). Taxonomy (GTDB): domain Bacteria; phylum Bacillota; class Clostridia; order Oscillospirales; family Ruminococcaceae; genus RGIG8773. The sequence goes on along the minus strand of CALATN010000191.1, from coordinate 4,015 downwards.
CACTTCGTCACGACAAAAAGCTGCCACTTTCCTACATCGTGAGCCAGTGCGTTTTCAGAGGTATAGGCGCATTTATTGACACGTTCCTGCTTATGGAAATCATCAATGTTTTTACCACAACTGCTGACGTAATCAGCGTGATAAAAATACTTGCGGTTATGTTTTCCCTGCACGTTGTACGAATGATAATTTTCCGTTATCTTGAAAATTATTTCTGGACGAAAATGGTCGGCTTCACGGGCAAGGTACAGCGTGAACTTATGGAAAAGGCACAGCTGATGGACTTGAAATGCTACGACATTCCCGAATATTTTGATGATTTCATCATTGCCGCTTCACAGTCCGAGGAGATGTGCAAGAAAGCGATTATGAGCGCCGCAAGTATTATTTCCACCGTGGTTGCAATGGCTGTTTCGGGAACAATGATTATCACACTCAATCCTGTTGTGGCAATTTTTCCTGTAATCGGCTTCGTTATCAACATTCTGACACGTTTCAGAATTACCAAGCTTGAGTACGAATATAACCTTGAAAAGCAGCGTATCGGAAGAAAGGCTGACTACTCAAAGCGTGTATTCTATCAGCCTGAGTACGCAAAGGAAATCAAGCTGACCGGCATTGAAGAAGCACTTATGGAGCAGTACGACGAGGCTATTGCCGAGGAAAGAAAAATGGCGCTGAAATACTCGCTGAGAATTCTTCCGCCGACACTTATCAACTGGATTTGCGTGTTCACGCTTTGTCAGTTCTACGCTGTTCCTGTTTATCTTGCATACCTTGCAATCGAAAAGAAATCCATTCAGCTCGGCGAGGTTGCGTCCCTGAAAAACGCAACAAACTTAATCAAGAGTCAGCTTGACCAGATGAACTACGCTCTCGTTGATTTTCAGAATGTTGGACAGTATGCTGAAAAATTCCGCCGCTTTATGGACTATGAAATCAACATTGAGGGCTGTAAAGGTGAAGTTCCCGTTCCCGAAAATGACTGCACCCTTGAACTTCGCAATGTCAGCTTCAAGTATAAGGACAGCGAGAAGTATGTTTTGCGCAACGTAAGTATGACAATCCGAAAAGGTGAGAAGCTTGCTCTTGTTGGTGAAAACGGAGCGGGTAAGTCCACGCTGATAAAGCTTATTATGCGGCTTTACGACGTAACCGAGGGAGAAATTCTTTTCGGTGGAGTTGACATACGCAAACTTGACACAAAGGCTTACCGAGAAAAAATCGGTGCCGTATTCCAGGATTTTCAGATTTACGGCGCAAGCCTTGCTGAAAACGTAAAGACTGATTTTGTTGCTGAAAGCGACAGTGGAAAAATTGTTGAAGCCCTTGAAAGAGCAGATTTCGGAAGCAAGCTTGCAGCCCTTGAAAAAGGCATTGACACCGAGCTCACCAAGGAATTTTCCGAGGAGGGAACAATGCTTTCAGGCGGCGAGGGACAGAAGGCGGCAATTGCCAGAATGTTTATGCGTGATATGCCGATTGCAATCCTCGATGAACCAAGCTCAGCCCTTGACCCGATTGCTGAATACCGACTCAACAAGAGTATGCTTGACAATGCAGAAAATCAGGCGGTTATCCTTATTTCTCACCGCCTTTCCACAACAAAGGACGCTGACCGAATTATCCTGCTTGAAAACGGCTCAATTGCCGAAAGCGGAACACACAGCGAGCTTCTTGCAAGCGGCGGAACTTACGCAGAAATGTGGAACGTTCAGGCAGAAAAATATTGCGCATCTATATATGCTTGATATTAAATCTCTCCGATTCAGGGTACCCCCTTGTTTCGGGGGGATTTTTTGTGACAAAGTCACGGAAATTTCTGCGAGAAGCGGTTATAATAAAACCATAAGATAAACAATATACAGCAACCAATCGGTAAATTTATACAACAGGAATGATTTTACTCTTTACTTTTTTATAATAATAGTATATAATTTACTTAAATCAGCTTTTTTAAGGAGGAATACAAATGAACATCACAAAGGACATCATCTATGTCGGCGTAAACGACCATAACATCGACCTTTTCGAGGGTCAGTACGTTGTGCCCAACGGTATGGCTTACAACTCATACGTAATTCTCGATGACAAGGTTGCGGTTATGGATACTGTTGATGTGAACTTCACTCACCAATGGCTCGACAACATCAAGAAAGCTCTCGCAGGCAGACAGCCTGACTACCTTGTTGTTCAGCATATGGAGCCTGACCACTCTGCAAACATTATGAATTTCATCAAGACCTACCCTTCCGCAAAAATTGTTTCCTCCGCAAAAGCTTTCGCTATGATGAAGCAGTTTTTCGGCACGGATTTTACCGACGGAAGAATAGTTGTGGGCGAAGGGGACACACTAAATCTCGGTGAACACGTCCTCACTTTTGTTACAGCTCCTATGGTGCACTGGCCTGAGGTTATCGTTACTTACGACAGCAAGGACAAGGTGCTTTTCTCTGCTGACGGCTTCGGAAAGTTCGGCGCTCTTGATGTTGAAGAAGATTGGGCTTGCGAGGCAAGACGCTACTACATCGGCATTGTGGGCAAGTACGGTGCACAGGTGCAGGCATTGCTTAAAAAGGCGGCAGGACTTGACATTCAGATTATATGTCCTCTCCACGGTCCGATTTTGAAGGAAAATCTCGGCTACTACATCAACCTTTACAATACATGGTCAAGCTACGGCATTGAGTCCGAAGGCATCGTGATTGCGTACACCTCTGTTTACGGCAACACAAAGAAGGCTGTTATGCAGCTTGCTGAAAAGCTGAAGGCAAAGGGCTGCCCGAATGTTGTTGTAAACGACCTTGCACGCTGCGATATGGCTGAGGCTGTTGAGGACGCTTTCCGTTACGGCAAGCTTGTTCTTGCGACAACAACTTACAACGCTGAAATCTTCCCGTTTATGCACCAGTTCATCACCCACCTTACCGAACGTAATTTCCAGAACAGAACCGTTGCGTTTATCGAAAACGGAAGCTGGGCACCTCTCGCCGCAAAGGTTATGAAGGGTATGTTCGAAAAGAGTAAGAACCTGAAGTTCTGCGAAAACACGGTAAGAATTCTTTCCGCTCTCAATGAGGAAAGTTCCGCACAGCTTGAAGCACTTGCTGACGAGCTTTGCGTGGAATACCTTGCTCAGCAGGACTCTACCGCTGACAAGAATAATCTTTCTGCTCTCACAAATATCGGCTACGGTCTTTATGTTGTAACCTCAAACGACGGCGAAAAGGACAACGGACTTATCGTAAACACCGTTACACAGCTTACCGACTCACCTAACAGGGTTGCCGTAACAATCAACAAGGCGAATTATTCCTACCACGTTATCAATCAGACAAAGAAGATGAACGTGAACTGCCTGTCAACAAGCGCACCGTTCAGCGTGTTCGAGAAATTCGGCTTCCAGAGCGGACGCAATACCGACAAGTTTGAGGGCTGTGAGCCGCTTCGTTCCGACAACGGACTGGTATTCCTGCCAAGACATATCAATTCCTTTATGTCCCTTGAGGTTGTTCAGTATGTTGACCTTGACACACACGGTATGTTCATCTGCGAAATTACCGAAGCAAGAGTTATCAACGACGACCCGTCAATGACTTACGCTTACTACCACGAAAACGTGAAGCCAAAGCCACAGACCGAGGGCAAGAAGGGCTTTGTCTGCACAATCTGCGGCTTCATCTATGAAGGCGACACACTTCCCGAGGACTACATCTGTCCGCTCTGCAAACACGGTGCGGCGGATTTTGAGCCAATTCAATAACCAAATTTAAGGAGGAAACTATTATGAAAAAGTATGTATGCGACGCTTGCGGCTGGGTTTACGACGAGGAAGCAGGTGCACCTGAGCTTGGTATCGCTCCGGGCACAAAGTTTGAGGATCTCCCCGAAGATTTCGAATGCCCCCTCTGCGGCGTCGGCAAGGATATGTTCAGCGAGGAATAAATTATAATTTAGCGAGGATTGTGGGAACCCACTGGGGAAAACCTTTCTGAGGAAAGGTTATTCCCCAGAC
>CALATN010000190.1 GCA_937891895.1 uncultured Clostridia bacterium | reverse complement strand
CTGAATCCAGTCTGCGTCCCACCAATCTCCAGAACAGCTATGAAAAGAAGCTTTAAAATTTCAGGTATGACCTGTGCGGCCTGCGCTTCGAGAGTTGAGCGCTTCGTGAAGAAACTTGACGGAGTAAGCGATGCAAGCGTGAACTTTGCGGCTGAAACGCTTACGGTTGAGTACGAAAAAATCGGTGCAAAGGAAATTGAAGCGGCGGTTGTAAAGGCGGGCTACGCGTTTGCTGACAAGAACGCTAAACAGAAAATGTCACACGAAAAGGTAATGCTGATAAGACTTATTCTTTCAGCGGTTTTTGCGCTGCCGCTGCTTGTGATATGTATGGGGCACATGGTTGGAATGCCGCTTCCTGAGGTTATTGACCCACATCATAATGCTATGAATTATGCGTTGGTACAGCTTGTGCTGACCGTGCCTGTTATGATTATCGGCTGGAAATTCTATTATGACGGCTTCCGCAATCTGTTCCATCTGTCACCGAATATGGACAGCCTTATTGCCCTCGGGTCAGGTGCGGCGTTTGTGTACAGTATATTTATGATGTACAAGATTACGCAGGGAATGACCGATGCGCACCTCTATTTTGAGTCCTGCGCAACAATTCTTGCGCTGATTACTATGGGTAAATACCTTGAAGCACGTTCCCGCGGCAAGACCGATGAGTCGGTAAAGAAGCTGATGAATCTTGCTCCGAAAACTGCGTTTGTAATGCGTTGGGACAAGGAGCTTGAGGTTGCACTCAGTCAGGTCAAGGTTGGCGACATTGTTGTTTCACGAGCAGGTGAAAGCTTTGCTGTAGACGGCGAAATCATCGAGGGTACAGCTGTTGTTGACGAGTCAATGCTGACTGGGGAAAGCGTACCGATTTCCAAAAAGGTGGGCGACAAGGTTGTTGGAGCAACGCTTAACAAGAACGGCTTTGTGAAGTACCGTTCCGAAAAGGTAGGCGAGGATACGGCTCTGGCACGTATTATAAAATTCGTCGAGGAAGCGCAGGGAAGCAAGGCTCCTATCGCACGTCTTGCAGACATTATTGCGGCTTACTTTGTGCCTACGGTACTGGCACTTGCGGTGCTTGCATGCGTGGGTTGGGCAATTGCGGGCAAGGACGCTGAATTCTGTGTCACAATTCTGATAAGCGTGCTTGTAATAGCTTGCCCCTGTGCACTTGGACTTGCTACTCCGACGGCAATTATGGTCGGCACGGGCAAGGGTGCTGAAAACGGTATTCTCATCAAGGGCGGTCAGCCTCTGGAGCAGGCCTGCAAGGTTACAACGGTTGTCTTTGACAAGACGGGTACCCTTACTGCGGGAAAGCCGTCGCTGACAGATGTTGTTCCGTACAGGATTGAGGAAAGCGAGTTTATTCGTCTTATTGCAAGCGGCGAGGCGGCTTCGGGTCACCCGCTCAGCGAAGCGGTTATGGAATACGCTGAAAAAATCGGTGTCGAGCTTGCTGAAGCAACGGATTACGCTAACATTGACGGACGCGGAATTTCCGTAATTGTTGACGGCAAACAGCTTCTTATCGGAAATATGCGTCTTATGAAGGAAAAGAATATCGGTGTACCGATGAAGCTGCTGGTTGATTCGCAGAAGCTTGCGGACGACGGAAAAACTCCTATGTATGCGGCTGCAGACGGTGTGTTTATCGGTATGATTGCTGCTGCGGATACAATAAACCCTGAAAGCATTGAAGCTGTCAGACAGCTTAAGGAAATGGGCATCAAGACGGTTATGCTTACCGGAGATAATGAGCGTACAGCGAAAAATGTTGCTGAGGAGCTTGGAATTGACACCTGCATTGCAGAGGTGCTTCCCGAGGAAAAGGCTATGCACATCAAGAAACTGCAGGAAGCAGGCGAGGTTGTGGCAATGGCGGGCGACGGCATAAACGATGCTGTTGCGCTTACACAGGCTGATGTGGGAATTGCTGTTGGTCAGGGTACTGACGTAGCAATCGAGTGTGCAGATATCGTGCTTATCAAGGACGACTTGCGTGACGTGTGCAAGGCGATACGTCTTTCAAAGGCTACAATCCGCAACATCAAGCAAAATCTGTTCTGGGCATTCGGCTACAATTCCCTTGGTATTCCGATTGCAATGGGTCTGCTCTACATTTTCGGCGGACCGCTTCTTAACCCGATGATTGGTGCGGCGGCGATGAGCCTTAGCTCCGTGTCGGTTGTTTCAAACGCATTGCGCCTCAAAAAGGTCAATATAGATAATTGAAAGGATTGATTGAAATGGCAAAGAAAATTATGATTGAAGGTATGATGTGCGAGCATTGTGTTGCTCATGTCAAGGAAGCGCTTGAAGGTATTGGCGCGGCAAATATCGAGGTTTCACTTGAAGGCGGCTACGCTGTTTGTGATACTGACAAGACAAATGATGAACTCAAAACTCTTATCGAGGATGAGGGTTACGACGTAACAGATATTCAGTAAGTAAATATACGGAAAGCACCGCATTTTAGCGGTGCTTTTTTGTTGCCTAAAATTATTTCAGGCAATTTTGCAAAGTATACTTGACAAAAAATGCAAAGCGTGCTATACTAAATTTGCAAAGTTAACTTTACAAAATTGAAAGAGGGTATGACGTGAAAACAAGAATACAGGAATTACGCAAGGCAAGACGTATCTCACAGGAAGAGCTCGCACTTGCCGTCGGCGTAACAAGACAGACAATAACCTCGCTGGAGTGCGAGAAATATACGGCTTCACTGGTGCTTGCCTACAAGATTGCAAAATTTTTCGGGCTGACCATTGAAGAGGTTTTTGATTTTACGGAGGTTGACGATAATGAGTAAAACAAACTTTGAGTGGATGTTCAGCAAATGTTTTAAAACGGTTATGTCGTTTGTATTTTTCCTTTCTTTATTGGCAATGATTGTAAGCCGCTACAGCGAAGGGTTAAGTGATTTTACAATCGGTTTTCTTCACGGCTTTCAGCTTACAGCACAGGTGCTCTGGATAATTTTTGCAGTTATCTGTGCGTATAACAAGCAGTCACCGTTTGTTACAAAAGAAGAAAGGAACAAGTGATTATGGAAAAATTCAGAAAGCAGATAAAAAGGAGATTAAGGACAAATGTGGTACTTGCAATTTTTCTTGTGGCGCTTTTTGCGGTGCTTATGATTATGGATGCAACAAACGCATGGAGTACGTTTCTTCCCGTGGAAGAAAACGGGGACGGCGCTTTTATGGCAGGCTTCCGCACAGGTTTCTGCACGTCATTGATTGGTTATGCTGTTGTAAAAATTATTGTCTTATCACGGGCACTTAAAGATGAAAAGAAGCTGAAGGCTATGTACATAAGGGAAACCGACGAGCGTAATCTGCTTATTGAGCAGAAAACTTCAACGGCAAGCTTTGCGGTAACAATTATGGGACTCGGCGTTGCCTGTGTTATTGTATCATTCTTTTCACGTCCTATTCTGTACACGCTTATTTGTGTAATACTTTTTGTATCAATCGTTAAGGTTGCATTCAGCATTTATTACAGCAAAAAGTATTGATGTTGCACAATTGCAATTGTAATGCGAATTGCTATGTTGTACAATTTTACTGATTGACAAATCAATAAATCTGTAGTATCATTGTATTAGTTACTTAGTACAGCGATATGTGAAAGGGTGGTTTAAAATGGCAACTGTTCTTGAGGTTAAGGAGCTTTCCAAAAAGTACCCCAAGAAAACTAAATTTGCTGCTGAAAAGGTAAGCTTTACGGTTGAGGAAGGGGAAATCTTTGCTCTTATCGGTCCTAACGGTGCAGGTAAGACAACTACTATCCGTATGATTTCAACTCTTATTCAGCCAACAGAGGGCGACGCTCTCGTTGCAGGTCACAGCATTATAAAGGAGCCTGACAAGGTTCGTGAAAATATTACATACCTTCCCGACGAGGCAGGTGCGTACAAGACAATGAAGGGTATCGACTATCTTAACTTTATGGCAGGTCTTTTTGCCAAGGATAAGGAAACCCTTGACAAGTATGTTGAACGCGGAAAGGCTATCTGCGGACTGGGTGACCGTCTTAACGAAAAAATCGGCGGTTACTCCAGAGGTATGATCAGAAAGCTTCTTCTTGCCCGTGCAGTAATGACAGGTCCTAAGCTTGCTATCATGGACGAAGCAACATCCGGTCTTGACGTAATCAACGCTCTTGAAATCAGAAAGATGATTAAGGCTCTTGCAAAGGAACAGAATATGGCGTTCCTGCTTTCATCTCACAATATGCTGGAAATCGAGTATGTTTCCGACCGTGTGGGAATTATCGCTGACGGTCATCTGATGGTTGTGGGTACAATTGATGAGCTCAAGGAAAAGTACGAAGCTGCTAACCTTGAGGAAGTATTTGAAAGGGTGGTGAAGAATCATGAAATTCGGTAATCTTCTCAAGAAGGAACTCCGTGAGCTTATCACGCTTCAGGCGATGATGGGTATGATTTTCACCATGGTTCTTTTCATCGTTATGGGTCAGATTATGGGCGGTGCCATGGAGGAAGGTTTTGATACTTCCACAATCAACCTCTGTAATCAGGACAACAGTGCTTTTACAACAGACGTGCTTGACGCAGTTCAGGCAAGCGGACATACAACAATCAATTTTGTTGAACTTCAGAGTGAGGACTACGCTGCTGAGCTTGAAAGACTTGAACTTAAAAATGTTGTAATTATTCCTGAAGGATTCGGCGACAGCGTTACTGTTGAAAAGAATCCTGCGCAGATCAGATTTGTAAGCCAGATGCAGAATGGCGGTATGTCTGCTTCAATGAGCACAATTTCCGCTTCAGATGTTATTTCTGTTATTCAGGATGTTTGTATGGATGAGGTTCTCCTCAAGAATTACGGCCTTTCAGAAGCTGATATTGAGCTTATCCGTGACCCATTGGAGCTTATTGAATACACAACACTCAATGGTAAGATTTCCAGAGTTTCGGCAATGCAGCTTACTGCACTGAATATGATGCAGTCAATGATTGCCCCTATGGCGATTTTCTTTCTGCTGACTCTTGCCTCACAGATGATTATGACAGCTATTTCCACAGAAAAAATTGACAAGACGCTTGAAACGCTTCTTTCTGCACCAGTTTCACGTCTTAGCGTGCTTGGTGCAAAGATGGTTGCGGCAGTAATTTCAGCACTTCTCAACGCTGCTTTTATGATTGCAGGCTTTGCACTGTATATGGTTGGAATGATGGGCAACGCTGTAGAAGAGCTTACAGCAAGCTCAATGCTTGAGGTGACAAATATGCCTGTCGATGTAAGCGGACTTGAACAGGCAGCATCTCTTCCACAGGCAATGGCTGAACTCGGACTTACACTAAGTCCTATAAGCTATGTTCTTTTTGCAGTACAGCTTTTCCTTACACTTGCAATCGGTCTTGCGATTTCTCTTATTCTCGGAGCAATGGCAACAGACGTCAAATCCGTTCAGACATTGACAATTCCGATTATGATCGCAGTTCTTATTCCATTCTTTATTACAATGTTTGTTGACATCAATGAAATGAACGGTATAGTCAAGCTTGCTGCTTATGCAATTCCGTTTACACACACTTATACCGCACTGACAAATCTTATGAACGGCGATATGATGCTGTTCTGGGGCGGTCTTGCTTATCAGCTTGTGTTCTTTGTGGTTTGTATGTTCCTTGCAGTCAAGGTATTCACAACTGACAAGCTGTTTACAATGTCCGTAAACTTCGACGCAGGCATGAAGAAGCGCGGCAAGAAAGCAATAGAAGAATAATTGGTTTTTCCTTAACCTTTAAAAGCACTCCCACATCTGTGAGAGTGCTTTTCTCTTTAGTATTTCGGTACGCTTCTGCGGTATTCGGTGGGGCTCATTCCGTAGGTGTTATGAAAGCAGCGGCTGAAATACAGCATATCCTGATAACCGACCCGCTCGCTGATTTCGCCGATTGACATAAGCGTGGATTTCAGCAGACGGCAGGCTTCGTTCATACGCAGAAAAGTGTGGTACTGCTGCATTGTCCTGTCTGTTTCCTTCTTGAATACCGCCGCCATATATTTGTAGCTGAGGAAGAATTCCTTTTCAAGTATTCTTGATGAAAATGGCTCTGTATAGTGAGAGTTTATGTAATCGGAAATTCTGTCCGACAGCTTGCGCGGACGTTCATCAACGGAATTGTACATAGCAATTTCCGTAAGCAAATCCTGCAGACGCAGATTGATGTTCCATTTTTTCATATTGTCATCGGAATGAAAATATTCAATAAGCTCAGCAAGCTTTTTTTCGATACGGCTTCCGTTTAAGCTGCTTATAAACTTCGGAAGCTGTTTGCTGAATTTTACAGGCTCGTACTGTTGGATAGGTGTGATGCTTGGTGTAAATTCTTCGAGAGCGGGTTGTTCCGAAAAATAGAAATGCACGAAATACCAACGTGTGCCTTTTGGAATTTCACGCTTGCCGAAATGCCGCAAACCATTTTTCAGGAACAGCATTTCTCCCGCATTTACAGCGTAGTCAATATCATTTTCGGTAACGTAAATCGTTCCCTCAATGACATAGATAAGCACGTTGAAATCAATCGTTCTGTCAGCGTGGTAAAACGGCTCGGAAGCGGCACAAAGGTCACAGCCGTTCAGTATCGGCATACAAATGTTGTTGAAAATAATGCTGTTCAAGATAATCCTCCATATAAATGCGTAAATAATCTATTTTATTTGGCTTACAAAAAGATTATAATACATATATAAACATCTGTCAACATTTTCTGAAAGGAAGCGTTATTATGAAAATTCAGACAAGAATCGCACCTGCGGCATATAAATCCGAGGGATTTATCGGGAAATATCAGAAGCTCATCAAGGACACGGTTATCCCTTATCAGTACACGGTTCTTTGCGACGAAGCCCGCGACACCGAAAAGAGTCACGTTGTACAGAATTTCATCAATGCAGGCAAGGCTGTCCGCGGTGAAGATGTGGGTGACGGCTTTTACGGAATGGTTTTTCAGGACAGCGACGCCGCAAAGTGGATTGAAGCTGCGGCATACTCACTTGCGGATTTTCCCGATGCGGAGCTGGAAAAGACAGTTGACGGACTTGTTGAAAAAATCGAAGCCGCACAGGATAGCGACGGTTATCTGAATACATATTTCACAATCAAGGACAGGGAAAAGCGCTGGACAAATTTACTCGAGGGGCATGAGCTTTACTGCTCAGGACACATGATGGAGGCGGCCTGTGCTTATTATGAGGTAACGGGTAAGAGAAAGCTTCTTGACGTTATGTTAAGAAATGCAGAGCATATCTATGACCATTTCATTGTAAGGGGCAACGGCGGCTACCCCGGACACCCTGAGGTTGAGCTGGCGCTGATGAAGATGTATCGCTGTACGGGTAACAAGCATTGTCTTGAACTTGCAGAGCATTTTATCAACAACCGTGGTGTTGATGCTGATTTCTACCGCAGGGAACGTGCAAGTCGCGACTGGACTGTCTGGGGCAACAATGCCGAGGACGGTGACTATCAGCAGAGCGGCAGACCAGTCCGTGAACAGACAGATGCAACGGGACATTCTGTCCGTGCGGTATACCTTTACACGGGTATGGCTGACCTTGCTTCCGAAACAGGGGACAAGAGCCTTTTTGACGCTTGCCAAAGATTGTGGAACAGCGTTACACAGCGCAGAATGTACATCACAGGCGGTATTGGCTCAACTGTACACGGCGAGGCATTCAGCGTTGATTATGATTTGCCAGGTGATACTGCTTACGCTGAAACCTGTGCTTCAATCGGGCTGATGTTCTTTGCATCGAGAATGCTTGAAAATGAAGTAAACAGCGAATATGCCGACGTAATGGAAACAGCCTTCTACAACACGGTTTTAGCGGGTATGCAGCTTGACGGAAAACGCTTTTTCTACGTAAATCCGCTGGAGGTTATCCCCGGAATTTCGGGTGTGTCACCGACACACAGACATGACCTGCCACAGCGTCCCGCTTGGTACGCTTGTGCTTGCTGTCCTCCGAACGTGGCAAGGCTGATTTCTTCGTTTGGTCAGTATGCTTACGGTTCGAATGAAAGCACAGCCTTCTGTCATTTGTTTGCGGCAGGAAAGGTTGAGTTCGGCAACGGCATGAAGCTTACCTGTGAAACTGAGTACCCGTATGACTTCACGGTTACCTATAAAATTGAAAATGGCGGAAAGCTTGCTGTCCGCATTCCGATGTGGAGCAACGGCTATACAATAGAAGTGAATGGCGAAAAGGCTGTTGCCGAAGCAGAAAAGGGTTACGCATATATTTTCGTTTCGGACGGTGACACAGTAAAGCTTACTCTTGACGGAACACCACGCTTTGTTTACGGTTCGTCAAAGGTACCCGAATTGAGCGGTAAGGCCGCACTCTGCCGCGGACCGTTGGTTTACTGCTTTGAGGGAGCAGACAATGACGGAAATGTTGTTGCGCTTTCTGTTAAACGAGGCGGAAATGTTGATGTGTCAGCTTACAATGCTGAGCTTCTGAGCGGCACAGTAAAGCTTACTGTTGATGGTGTGCGCAGGGAGGATTACGATACGCTTTACAGCAGTGCTGCACCTGAAGAGAATGAGTATACGCTTACTGCTGTGCCGTATTACACCTGGGGCAACCGCGGTGAAAATCAGATGAGAGTCTGGATGAATGAAATAAGATGAAAAATGCACCTTCGTTACAGCGAAGGTGCATAATTTTTATTCTGTTGGTTTTGTATCAGTATCGGGCTTGTTCTCAGTAACTGTATCGGTTTTTGCTTCAGCAACAGCATCTTCAGCACGTTCCTGATTGATTGTAACCGCCGCAGGAGGACTGCTTGCGTCAAATTCGATATAATCCTTTGTGCGGTGAGAAAGACGTTTCTTTTTCAGCAGGAAAGCAACCATTTCGCTGATAAGAGCGTAAATTACCGCAAATACAGGTACACCCAGAACCATTCCTGCGAAGCCGAAAAGTCCGCCGCCTACAAAGATTGCAAACATAACCCAAAATGGTGAAAGACCTGTAGAGTCACCGAGAATTTTCGGACCGAGGATGTTTCCGTCAAACTGCTGAAGAATGAGGATGAAAATTACAAAAGGAATAACCTGTTTCGGTGCCGTGATAAGAAGCAGGAAAGCACTTGGAATTGCACCGAAGAATGGCCCAAAAAAAGGAATTATGTTTGTTACGCCGACAATAACGCTGATGAGCGCTGTGAACTCCATTTTCATAATGGACATACAGATGAAGCAGAGAATACCGATAATCAGCGAGTCAAGAAGCTTACCTGAGATAAATCCGGACAAGGTTCTGTCTGCCTTTGAGGAAATGCGGAGGATGGTTTTGCTCATGCCTCTCGGAAAAACTGCATATACGATTTTTCTTGCCTGAGCAAGGAAGGTTTCTTTGCTGAAAAGGAGATAGATTGCAACGATAAAGCCGATTACGAAGTCCTTTACAGCAACAAGAACACCGATAGCACCGTCCTTGAGTTTAACAGAAAGGTCACCGAGGGAATTGAGCATATTGTTTGCATATTCAATGAGCTTAGGCTGAATTGTTTCAAGCTGTGACTCAAAGTAGTTTACAACCTCAGGATAATCGCCCAGCCATTTTGTGATGAGTTCTTCCAGTTGTGTGATGTAATTCGGAACATTATTAAGAATTTCAAGCACGCTGTCACGCACCTGAATGATGACAACCGTAAGCAGTGATGCAAGGACAGCAACGAGCAGTATCAGACTGACTGCAATGCTCAGACAGCGGTTTATTTTCGGGTGAGGCTTTTTCTTTTCGATAACCTTTGCAAAGACCCGCTCAAAGAATTTCATCAGAGGGTTACAGATATATGCAATAACCACACCCCATGTAACAGGAGCAATAACCCTGAAGAATTCACTTATGTAACCTCCGATAACGGAGGATTTAAGATAGAGAATTACAAGTGCAAGGCATACAGCAAATGTGAAAATACAGTAAGCGGAAATGGTATTATATTTTTTATTGAAATCAATTTTCAAATTGTCACGTCCTTTCGGAGCAAACTCCATAAGCATATTATACACCTTTCTTTACCAAATGTAAAGTTTTTTTGTGAAAAATATTGAAAATTTGCTGTTTCTTATCCGTTACTACTAAAATATGCTCATTATAGATGTCAGGAAAATGATTGCAATAAGAGCGGGTGCAATATATTTTACGGTAACGGCAAACAGCTTTCGCATCGAAAATTTCAGTCTGCCGTCATTGGAAATTTCTTTTGCGGCCTTGTCAATTCCCCACACATATCCTGTCAGTACGCATATAAAGAAGCCGCCGAGAGGCATAATTATTTTGTCTGAGAAGAAGCTGAAAAACTCAAAAAGGCTTGTGCTTCCTACTCTGATATCTGGGATTGCACCAACGGAAAGTGAGGCGAAAATACCTGCAATAAATATAAGCAGGGTAACAATAATTGCTGCCCATACGCGGGTAAGCCTTGTTTTGCTGCAAACCCATGCAACGATTACCTCAAGCAAGGAAATTGATGAGGTAATCGCCGCGAAAAGCACAAGAATAAAAAATATTGATGACACAACAGTGCCGCCGCTCATCTGAGAGAAAACAGCGGGAAGGGTTTTGAAAATCAGTCCGAAGCCTTCGGTGGGTGCAAATCCGAAGGAAAATACAGCGGGAAGGATTGTGAGTCCCGAAATAATGGCAATTGCAGTATCAAGTGCAACAATTGTAACTGTACTTTGGGCAAGATTGTTGTCCTTAGGGAGATAACTGCCGTAGGTGATAAGCGTACCCATACCGAGGGAAAGAGAGAAAAACACCTGTCCCATAGCGTTGAACAAAATCTGCATAAAGTCAGAGAAGCTTGATATATCCGAAAAATCGGGTACAAAGAAGAATTTTACTCCTTCAATTGCATTGGGAAGTGTAAGACAGTAAATCATTATCCCGATAAGAAAAACAAAAAGAAGGGGAAGCAGAAAAGAACTAACTTTCTCAATCCCGTTTGCCACGCCGCCTGATACGATTGCACAGTTAATAATCAGGAAAACTGCCATCCACAAAATCGGCTCAAAGCTTTTGGAGGAATATTCAGCAAAGTAATCTGCACCCATATTTGCATCGGTAACACTGTTGATAATGTAACGGATTATCCAGCCTCCAACCACGCAGTAGCTTGCCATTACACCGAATGCACCGATTATTCCAAAAGCACCTGCAAATCCCCATTTTGGGTTGATTTTTGCACAAGAGTCAATTGCATTTTCTCCCGCATAGCGACCTATCGCCAATTCCGAAAGCAGAATTGGAATACCGAGAAGCAAAAGGAAAATAATGTATACTATAAGAAATACAGCGCCGCCGCTTGTGCCCGTAATATAGGGGAATTTCCACAGGTTGCCAAGTCCGATTGCCGAGCCTGCGGCAGCCATAATAAATCCGAATTTTGATGACCATTGCTCTTTGTTTGCTTTCATATATTGTGTCCTTTCGTTTTATTCTGTTTAATTATTTCCTGTGCAGCAGATTTTTATACACTTTACTGAAAATCGTCAGCAAATATTATAAAAATGTTAAATATGAAAAATGGGACTTTTTTTCCGTCTGAGGATATGGTATAATATCTAATGTACCCACTTATAGACCGCCCGGTCTGCGTTACTACATTGGAGGTTCTTATGGCAAAAAAACTTGGTTTTATTGATGTAAAAAGAAAGGCTCTCGAAGCGTATTTCGGGAAGCTTAACGATATGCAGAAGAAAGCGGTTTTCACAGTTAACGGCCCTGTACTTATCCTTGCAGGTGCAGGAAGCGGAAAGACTTCTGTGCTTGTAAACCGTATCGCAAATATGGTTACTTTCGGCAACGCTTATGCAAGCGAAAATGTGCCTGCATCCGTTAACGATGATGATATCGCTTTCCTTGACAAATATGATGGAAGCGCAGATGGAAATGATGTGGCACGTCTTGCTGAAATTGTTGCGGAAAATCGTATCAATCCCTGGAATATTCTTGCAATTACATTTACAAATAAGGCAGCAGGGGAACTTAAAGAGCGTCTGCGTGCAATGCTTGGCGAACAGGCAGACAGCATTTGTGCGGCAACATTCCATTCCGCTTGCGTGCGCATTTTAAGACGTGAAATCGACAAGCTCGGCTACACTTCAAGCTTTACAATCTACGACAGCGACGACAGCCAGCGTCTGCTGAAATCCTGTTATGACCCGCTGGACCTTTCTGATAAGACTTTCCCTGTCAAGACAGTCCTCAGCGTGATTTCTTCCGCAAAGGACAAGCTTATCACTCCGGACGAGTTTGAAAAGGAAGCAACAGGTGACTACAGAAAGCTCGGAATTGCAAAGCTGTACAAGCTTTATCAGCAGCGTCTGCGTGAGGCCAACGCTCTTGACTTTGATGATATTATCCGTCTTACAGTTGAGCTTTTTGAGCAGGAAGCCGAAGTCCTTGCTCATTACCGCAACCTTTACAAGTACATAATGGTTGACGAGTATCAGGATACAAACGAGGCACAGTTCAGACTGGTTTCCCTCCTTGCAGGCGGCCACGGCAACCTCTGCGTTGTTGGCGACGATGACCAGTCTATCTATAAATTCCGTGGTGCAACAATCGAGAATATCCTCAATTTCGAGGAACAGTTCGACAATGCAACCGTAATCCGTCTTGAACAGAATTACCGTTCAACACAGAACATCCTCAGTGCTGCAAATTCCGTTATTTCCAACAATCTTTCCCGTAAGGCGAAGAAGCTGTGGACAGACGCAGGCGACGGCGACAAGGTTACCGTATTCAAGGCTTACGACGAGTCTGCCGAGTCAAGATTTGTAGCTGAAACAATTCTCGAGCAGGTCAAGGACGGTGCTTCCTACAAGGATTTTGCAATCCTCTACAGAATGAACGCACAATCCAACAGCATTGAACGTGCGTTTACACACAGCGGTATTCCGTATAAGGTTATCGGCGGTATGCGATTCTACGACCGCAAGGAAATCAAGGATATGACAGCGTATCTCGCCGTGCTGAACAATAACCGTGATATGCTCCGTTTCAAGCGTATTATCAACGAGCCGAAGCGTGGTATCGGTGATACAACACTGTCAATGATTGAACAGATTGCAGGCGACCTGGGCGTGTCACCGATTGATGTAATGCGTGACAGTGAGGGCTACGCACCTGTTGCAAAGAAATCCGCACTTCTTACCAAGACAGCGGCAATGTTTGACCATCTTACCGAATTTGCTGAAACACATACTCTTACTGAATTGCTTGACGAGCTGCTCGACAAGACGGGCTATGCAAATGCTATGAAGGCGCTTGGTGATGAGGGTGCAGGCAGACTTGAAAATATCAGCGAACTTAAAACAACTATGGAGCAGTACACCGAAGCTAACGGCGAGGAAGCAAGCCTTTCTGGTTTCTTAGAGGAAATCAGCCTCTATACCGACGTTGACAAGCTTGAGGAAGACAGCGATGTGGTTTATATGATGACAATGCACAGCGCAAAGGGACTTGAATTCCCCACAGTTTTCGTGGTTGGTATGGAAGAGGGAATTTTCCCCGGTATGAGAAGTATGAACAGCCTCGAGGATATGGAGGAAGAACGTCGTCTTGCGTATGTTGCAATAACCCGTGCAAAGAAGAAGCTGTACATCTCCCACGCTAAGCAGAGAATGTTGTTCGGTTCAACAAACCGCAACCTCATTTCACGTTTTGCAAAGGAAATCGACTCGGACTATGTTGAGCGTATCGACAGCACGGTGAAAATTGCTGATGAAAGCAATGACGTAATCGTGCAGAGCGTGCCGAAATATACATTGCAGAGCGATATTGCCAACCGTAAGGTTGAACAGGCAAAGAAAAAAGCCGAAGCGGATTATTCCGTCGGCGAGCGTGTCAAGCATAATATTTTCGGTGAGGGAACAGTTCTCTCTGTCAAGAAGATAAGCAACGACGCTATGCTTGAAATTGCATTCGACAGCGTAGGTACAAAGAAGCTTATGGCTAATTTTGCGAAGATTACAAAGATATAGAGAAATGCCCTGATTTTAAATCAGGGCATTTTTGTGTTTATTAAACCTCACGGCAAAGCACAACTACAAAATTCAAGGTATTGGGCGGTTCTGTTGTAACATTGACAACATTCCAGCCTTCCTTTGCAAATCCGTCCAATTCTTTATTGAGGTTTTCAAGTTGTACGTCCCACTTGACTTTTACAGCTTTATATTCTTTCATTTCAAATACTCCTTAAACAAGTGGTGTGAGCATAAGAAGTGCGTTGAATGCGTAGATTACAATGAAAATCCAGAAGCAAGGTGTTGAAAGGAGAGCCTTCCACTTGCACTTCGGCTTTTCTTCTTCAGGAACTTCAAGTGCCTGTTCAACAGGGAAACCGTCCTTTTCTTCGTCAATCTTACCGTTTCTCTTGAGGAGAAGTACGATTGAAACGATTGCGATTACAGTAAGTACTGCGCCGTAAATAAGCTCTGTTGTAAAGAAATCTTCGCCGATTTTGTATTCAAAGTAGCTGAGCACCATAGCGTTTGTATTTGCAACCATGTGACAGATGATAGGAATCCAGATTGACTTGCTCTTTACAGCAACGTAGCCGATAACAAGTCCAAGCAGGAAACCGTTGAACATCTGATTGAAGTTACCGTGCATAACACCGAAAAGAACTGCGGAAGCAACTACTGCGAATTTCTTGCTTACAGGGGAGAAAAGCTTGAGAACAAGACCACGGCAGAGGAGTTCCTCGGTAATTGCGGCGATGAATACAAAGTAGATAATCATTATAACGTTCTTGACGGTATCATCAGAAAATGCGAACATTGCCGCAGTTGACTCGTTAATGCCGCTCATTTTGGTTACAGACATAATTGCGTACTGTGCAAGAAGTGAGAAGCCCTGAAATCCGAGAACCGCAAGAACAGCAATTACGCAGTCAGCAGCAGGAAGCTGGATTTTGCTGAAAGGCTTAGCCTTGTAATATTTTTTAGTCATAGCGTTACCGATAAGGTAAGCAACAGGGTTTGCGATAAGGAATGCAATTGCGTTGAGCAGAATCATAAACATAGGATTCATAAGCTCTGTTGTACGTACGGAAAGTACCACAGGGTCAGTGATGCCCTCCTCAAGCATAAGCTGGGACATAATCATTCCCTGATAGATTGTCAGCGGAATAATAACAATAATGTTTGCGATAAGAAACTGGAAAAGCATAGCCATACAAGCTCTGTTGTAGCATTTCTTTACCTGCTGGCGTGGTGAGATTGCGTAAGCGGGGGGAGTGGTGTAATCCTGTGGCATAGTGTTTGTGTCCATAGTGACCGTCCTTTCGTTGATTAATTGTTTGTATTAAAGAACTAATACAATAATACTATAAATGCGTTGAAATGTCAATTGTCAATATTCGACAAGCTGTTGAATATAATTGAAATAATTTTGTACAGATTAATCATTCTTTTTCCTCAATCTTAAATAGTAGCCAAGAGATTTGATTGCGAAGAAGCCGTATTGAATAATGAATACCGCACAGAATATGCAGAAGCCGATAGTGAATGGTGTCTGTTCATCGTCGATGAATGAAACAAAATAGAATATGAACAGCGCAACAGAAAGTATAACGGGAATGATTGTTTTGAGCAGATATTTTTTTGCAAATCCCAGAGCGGATTCGTTGTCGCTGTAAAGCTCAGGGACTTCTTCGTTGTCAGCGTATTCCTTTGACCATATGCAGTAGCCGGCCGATTTTGTAACAGAAGCAAATTCAAGCTTCCAGCCTGATTCCTTTGTAACAGCAATGTAATCATCGCTGATTTCTTCCTGCCAGTCAACAATAAATCTAAGCTTACAAGGCTCGGATTTGATGAAGTAGAAATCCTGACCAAGTTTGTCAAAACGGTAGAATTTCCAACCCTCGGAAGCCATTTTCTCAACCATAGCTTCAGCCTTGTCAGGAGCACCAATCCAGGCAAAAGGAGATTTCTTAATCATCTCCTTTGATTTCAGCATAGCTTTTTCCTGTTCCTTGGTGTAGATGAAATTTTCCTCGGGAATGGTAAAATCAAATTTTACTGCTTTCGGATTTTTTGCAAGAACTTTCTTGTTTGCGCGGTGGAAAACTATGAGAAGCAATATTGAGATTATAGCTGCCACCGCAGCAGTAATCAGGAAAGGAAGCTTTATAGCCTTGCCCTCAGCAACGTTTTCAATTGTCGCCGCAGATGCACCGATAAGTGCACCAACAAAAAAACAAATAAGGAAATAAAATATTATCTGAACAACACGGTAAAAACTCACCCAGCTCTTGTATGTAGGCTCAGCTTCGGTTTCCTTGTCAGCATTTTTTATAATGTAATAGTGCTTACTGTCAGCACATTTAATCCATCCGTTTTCGGTAAAGCGTTTTGGTACTCTGCCCTCACACTTCTTTTCACGGACAATGCGGTAACGCACCTGCTCAGCTTCACCCTCTTCAAAGGTAAATAATCCGTAAGGCTTGAAGCCTGTCAGCATAAGTCCCTCAGCTGCAAGACGTGAAAGCTTTTCCTCTGATTTTACCACATCTGCAAACCAGAACGGCATAAATTTTACAATCATTTCAGGCTCGCCTCCTGTGAAAGAATGTTGCCGTAAACCAGCTTGATACGGGCAATTTCCGCCTTCAGTACCTCTCTGCCGATATCGGTGATTTCATAGATGATTTTCTTGTCGCTGTCATCGTAAATGTCAATCAGTTTGTCCTTCTGCATCTTTGTCAGCGTGCCGTAAACCGTGCCCGAGCCAAGCTTTATGCGGTTCTCGGTAAGCTCGGCAACAAACTTTGTTATTCCGTAGCCGTGACGTGGCTCATTCAGCGCAAGCAGAATGTAAAACGCCGTTTCCGTCATCGGCAGGTGTTTTTTAATAAGCTTTTCCAAATCAGTCATAGTTACCTCACATTAAGCGAAAATCTGCTTTTTCTTGCCATTTGCTTTTCTTGGATACTCACGAATTCTTACGATGTATTCAATGTTGACCATATCAAGTCCCTTGTTTGCTGTTTCAATAACAAGCCAATTTTCGTTAACCTCACGGACAAAGCCTTCCAGCATTGCTGACTCATTATGCAGGGTTGTGATAATAACTTCCTTGTCGATAAATCTTTTCATCATTTCCATAGCAATTCTCCTTTGTTACTTCTTTTTCTTTTCCTTTGCAGGCCACTCACTTATCTGAGTGATGTAATCAATGTTAACAGCGTCAGTGCCGTTGTTGTCTGTGTCAACGATAACCCAGTTGTCCTGCACTTCTGTAACTGTACCGAGTATGCCTGAGCTTGAATTCATAATGGAAATATTGCATTTCTTTCCGATAAATCTTTTAAGTAATTCGTACATTTTCATTCGCTCCTCTTTGTTGAGTTTTTTGTTTTTGATTTTCTTTGTCGCAATTACTGCTGTGTTCTTTTTTCTGCGTATCATCGGCAGAATAATACAAAGGTAAATTATTATAAAGTATATAAACCAGTTGCTCAAGCTTGCCTTCCTCCTTTTTGTAACAGTTTTTTCTGTAACAATTTTTTGTCGCAGTTCGATGTGTTGCACTGTGATATGTCACGGTGTGATGTATATCATGGTTTGAGTATATCACGGTGTGACATAGTTGTCAATGGGGTGGTTACAAGTTTGTTGCTGTTGCACATAACAATGCGGCTTGTGATGTGCATTATTGACAAAACGCAACAACGAATTTACCATATAATAATTTTCAGCAAACCCCTTGACATAATTATAAAGATGTGCTAAAATAAATTAGATTTTTGAAATGCTATGACGAAGAGAAGTAGCAGGGAAATTCGTTTGCAGTGAGTGCGGGATAGTGGAAACCGCATATCAGAGTCCTTGTGAATAACACTTCCGAGCAGCAAACTGAAAGCCGATAAGGTAAGTAGGGGCGCCGTGTTCTGTGCGTTAAACGGAAGGCAGGGAGAACGCTCCGACGTTCCTGCTGATGAGTGACCGCGATGCGGTAATTTAGGTGGTACCACGGGTTAATTTTTCTCCCGTCCTAAGTGTTAGGACGGGAGTTTTTATTTTTTATCAGAAAGGAAAATGATTATGAAACACATTGATATCAAAGAAGTTTTCAGCAATTCCGCTCTTATCAACAAGACTGTAACAGTCTGCGGCTGGGTAAGAACATCAAGAGATTCCAAGAACGTAGCTTTCA
>CALATN010000189.1 GCA_937891895.1 uncultured Clostridia bacterium | reverse complement strand
TGAGGGATGACCCTTTTTCAAAAGGGTCTCCCTCAATAGGTCTCCACAATCTCCCTGTTAAATTCCAATTTGTCTTTTGTTTGCACATTGACTTTTCTTTGCAGATATGATAAAATTATTCCGTGCTTATTTTGAAAAAATCCCGAAAGGACGGTAATAATATGTCTAACATCGTTTCCGAAAAAATGTATGCCCTTGGCAGCAAGCGCTCCGAAATCCGTGAGCTTTTTGAATACGGCAAGAAGCGTATCGCTGAAGTAGGTGCTGAAAATGTGTATGATTTCAGCCTCGGTAACCCAAGCGTGCCCGCTCCTGAGTGCGTGAAGAACGCTCTTGCAAAGCTCGTTTCAGAAACCGACCCTGTAGCACTCCACGGCTATACTTCCGCACAGGGCGACGCAGGTGTACGTCAGGCTTGCGCTGATTACGTAAAGAACACACACGGCTGTGACTGCTCTGCTGACGATTTCTATATGACCTGTGGTGCGGCGGCTTCCCTTACAATCACACTCAACGCTCTTTCCAAGGAAGGCGACGAAGTTATCGCTCTTGCTCCATTCTTCCCTGAGTACACTGTTTTCATCACTCAGGCTGGTATGAAGTGCGTTGAAGTAAAGTGCAGCGAGGAAGATTTCCAGATCGATTTTGCGGCACTTGAAGCTGCAATCAACGAGCATACAAAGGCTATCATCATCAACTCCCCTAACAACCCGTCAGGTGCAGTGTTCTCCGAGGATACTATCAAGAAGCTTGCTGAAATGCTTGATGCTGCACAGAAGAAGTACAACCGCAGCATCTTCATCATCGCTGACGAGCCATACCGTGAGCTTGTTTATGATGCAGATATCAAGGTACCTTTCATTCCTAACTATTACGACAACACAATCGTATGCTACTCCTTCAGTAAGTCCCTTTCTCTCCCAGGCGAACGTATCGGCTACATCCTTGTTCCGCCTAAGGCTTGCGACAACAGGGACATCTACTTCGCAGTATGCGGCGCAGGACGTGCTCTCGGTTACGTTTGCGCACCAAGCCTGTTCCAGAAGATTGTTCCTGAATGTATCGGCAAGACCGCTGATATTTCCATTTACAAGAAGAACCGTGACCTTCTTTGCAATGCCCTTTCCGAGTACGGCTACAAGGTAGTTCGCCCAGATGGCGCATTCTATCTTTTCGTAAAGGCACTTGAGGAAGATTCCCGTGCATTCTGTGAAAAGGCTAAGGCACACGACCTTCTTATCGTAGCAAGCGACAGCTTCGGCTTCCCGGGTTACGCAAGAATTTCCTACTGTGTTTCAACTGCAATGATTGAGCGTGCACTTCCTGCTTTCAAGGCACTTGCTGAAGAATACGGCAAGTAATCACCACAATAAAACAAATTCAGCCCGAAGAATTATCTTCGGGCTTTTTTTCGTAATGTCGGATTTTGTCGAATTTTTTTCGTTGACTTTTGGAATTAAATGGTATATTATATTATTGTAATACCCATAATATTCCAAAAAGAGAAGGATTGATGAAAATGATTTGCCCGAACTGCGGAAAAGAATATAACGAGAAGATGACCTGCTGTATAAGCTGTGGCGCTGACCTTGTTCCCGAGGAAAAAGAAGTCGCAGACATTCCCGAAGCAGAGCCCTTTGCCGAGGAAATAAGCCTTATTCCCCCGCTTGTTACGGAAGCTGTTCCTGCGTATTCAACCGCTTCGGCAAGCTTTGAAAGCGGGGAAATCACAATTCCCCTCAAGCACAAAATCAATCAGGGAACGCTGTCGGGTGCGGCAAGACTTGCAGGGTCGATGATTGCGGCAGTTGTTATGCTTGCACTCATTGTAACTTCGGCAGCGGCGACAGGCTTCAGGCTTGTTACCGACGAGAAAAAAATCGTGGAATTTACCGAAAATCTTGATGTTATGGCGCTTCCCGTTTCCGCATTTGCAGGCGGAAATTCCGAAACCGTTCAGGACGCGGTTTACGCTATGTCCACGGGCACGGGACTTACCCGCGAAAATATACGTACAATTTACGAGAGTTCAACAGCAAAGGATTTTCTTGCGGCACAGCTTTCGGGGTATGCCGAATATATCCGAAGCGGAACTGTTCCCGAAAAGCTTACCTCGGAACAGCTGAAAACGGTGTTCAGGGAGAACATTCCCCTTATTGACAGCACGTTGGGGCAACCGCTGAATGACCACGATATTGCCCTTGCGCAAAGTGAAATCGAGCGTGCCGAGCCGCTTCTGGAAATGCTTTCTCACGAAAATCTGGAACGCACAGTAGGGGAGGACACAATTTTTGCAATGCGGCTTTTAAGTTCTGTTCCCGCAATTGCCGTAACAGCGGCACTTGCGGCATCAATGCTGATTGTGCTCCGTGCCGTAAACAAGAAAAGCGGAAAAATGCTCAGCTGGGGCGGCGGAACAATAATTGCAGGCGGAGCGGTTGTCCTTGCAGTGACCTTTCTTTTTACCGTGCAATTGCCGTACGCCGATACGGACAAGCTTGTGCGGACGGTGCTGAAATGTGCCTGCGACGTGATTTCTCCCGATATGTACCGCATAGGCGGAACGCTTGCGGCAGTCGGCACAGTGATGCTTATCTGGGCAGAAACCCTGAGAAGAAGCGAAGCAGCAAAGTGAGCACAAATTGGAATTTAACGGGGAGATTGCGGGAACTTACTGGGGAAAACCTTTCTGAGGAAAGGTTATTCCCCAGACCCCT
>CALATN010000188.1 GCA_937891895.1 uncultured Clostridia bacterium | reverse complement strand
CGCCTTATCTCCACAAACGAAAAGCCTCTCACAATGAAGGAGAGCTTCTCTCTTGCTGATAATATCCTCAAAACCGGTGTAAAGTCAATTGCTGAGCTTATCACAGTTGACGGATTCATCAACCTTGACTTTGCTGACGTTGAAACAACAATGAAGAACGCAGGCTATGCTCATATGGCTATCGGTCACGGCTCAGGCAAGGATAAGGCTGCTGAAGCTGCAAACGCAGTTATCACAAGCCCGCTTCTTGAAACATCTATCAGCGGTGCAACAAGACTCCTCGTTAACATCGTTATGTCCGAGGACGCTCTTTCCACTGATATCGACACAGCTACAAAGCTTATCACAGAAGCTGCTGACCCTGATGTTGAACTCATCTTCGGTGCGAGCTTCGATGAAAATATGCAGGACGAAATCAGCCTTACAGTTATCGCTTCCGGCTTCAGAAATATGGAAGGCGCAGGCGTTGTTATCAAGGCTGACGAGCAGAAGGCAGAAGGCGGCGAAGGTGCTGACGTGCCTAAGGCTTCTTCCGCAATTGATGATTACTCCGAACTTTTCGGCATCTTCAACAGCAGAGACTAATTACATAAAATCAGCCGTACCCAATTGGGTGCGGCTTTTTTTGCAAACAAAAACAGCAGACAACATTTCGTTGCCTGCCGAATTTTTATTCAAGATTAAGCTTCTTTGAGAAAATTCTCTCAGAGCCGATGAAGAATCCAACCATCAGCACAATCGTGTAAAAAATTGAGAAAATCATCGATGTCATCATATACCTGTAGCCCGCTTCAAAGGGAACAACAGAGTCGAGAACAGTCAGATATTCAACCATTTCCGACGACATAAACAGCATTGCCACGCCCGAAAGAAGCTGTTCAGCGATATAAAGCGCAAAGAACATCAGCACGGACATTCCCAGCTTGTGTGTGTGGAAAAGGTTGCCCAGCGCAAGGCTCATATAGATGTGAAGCACCATAAATCCCGGGGTAAGCGCCATAACAATGAAGCAGACCAGGAAGAAATTGCGGAGTTGTTCGGCTGTACCGTCAACAGTATCTTCCACGAAAGCCGACGAAAGAACTTCCCAGCCGATGTCCAGCTTGAACAGCCACAGCGGCTCGCCTGCAACGATACCAAAGCAGATACCCATTACAATCAGTGCCGCAACCGACCATATGTATGTTGTAATGAACTTTGACATAATAAGCTTCCAGGTAGGAACAGGAAGTGTGTGCATCAGATAACCTTCATCACGGACAAGATTTTTGTAGAAGCGGATTGTTGCGATTACAAAAATCATCGTGAACATAACAACAGCCGCCGCAAAGAACAGCATTACACAGATAATCATCATTACCTGGAAAAAACGGTTTTCCTTGAACATATCAGTCAGTCTGTCCAGCACCATAAGCAGAATACTGAAAAGAAACATTGCCGCAAACACAATTCCGTAACGCTTGTAGTCGGCAAGAATGTCATACTTGATAAGCTTTCTCAGCATGCAAACACCTCCCTGAACAGTGCGTCCACGGATTTGCCGCTCTCGTCACGGATTTCGTCAACGGTCTTGTGCATCACAAGACAGCCGTACTTAATCATAACAACCTCGTCGAGAATTTTCTCAACGTCGCTGATAAGGTGGGTGGAAATGATAACTGACGCATTTTCATTGTAATTACCGATAATCGTTCTGATTATGTAGTCACGTGCCGCAGGGTCAACGCCCGCAATCGGCTCGTCAAGCAGGAAAAGCTCGGCATTACGGCTCATCACAAGGATAAGCTGAACCTTTTCCTTTGTACCCTTTGACATCGTCTTGAGTCTGTCGCCCGGCTTTATATTAAGCCTTTCCAGCATACCGTAAGCAGTTTCCTCGCTGAAATCCTCGTAGAAATCCTTGAAGAAGTTCACTGCCTGCTTCACAGTCATCCATTCGCTCAGATAAGTTCTTTCGGGAAGATAGGAAACGATTTTCTTTGTTTCGATACCGATTTCCTTTCCTGAAATTGTAACCTCGCCGCTGCTTTTTGTCAGCAGGCCGCTGAGTATTTTGATAAGTGTAGTCTTGCCGCTGCCGTTAGGCCCCAGCAAGCCGATAATTCTGCCTGCCTCGATGTTGAGTGAAATATTGTTGAGTGCAATTGTTTCCCCGTAGGTCTTGCACAGATTCTTACATTCAATCAGCATTATGCACGCCCCTCCTGTCCGATATAATCCTGAAGAAGCTTCATAACCTCTTCAGCGCTATATCCAAGATTATACATCTTTTTCAGGAAAACGTCAAGCTGTTCATCCGCAAGACTTCTGCGAAGGGCGGTAATCGTTTCTGCATTTTCGGTAACAAATCTTCCCGATGTACGCTGTGTAAACAGCAAGCCCTCACGCTCCAGCTCGGAAAGTGCCTTCTGCATTGTATTAGGGTTAACCTCCGCCTCAGCCGCAAGCTCACGCACCGAAGCAAGCTTGTCCCCCGCCTTATAGTCCCCCACAGCAATCCTGAACTTGATTTGTTCCATAATCTGCAGGTACAGCGGCGTTGATGAATCAAAGCTCCAAGGCATAAATTCCCTCCTCATAATGTGTATTACTCGTTTAATACAATGATATAACATATTTATGAATTTGTCAAGACCTAAAGGGAAAATATTTTGCACAATTTTTGAAATAAAGTAACATTGACCTTGACGGGAAGATATGCTATAATTGTATCAGTATTTAGCATAGGTAATGATTACCACGGAGGAATAAGATGAGCAATCGTTTTTTTTACACGCCTAAGGAGCGTCCTGCAAGGCTTCTCCGCATATCAAGCCTGCTGTTTGCGGCAGGGACAATTGCCTTGTGGCTTTTCGGAGAAAAGCTGGGACTTGAAAAAGGTGATTTGCTGATAATGTCGGGAATTGCCGTGCTTCTTCTTACCTGCTCGATAAACGGCAGACGTGCGGAAAAGCTTGCCAAAGTGCAGGAAAAGGAATTTCTTGAAATGCGTGAGGAATGCGGCAAGGGCGACTACAACAACGATATTTTCTATGACAAGTAACGA
Source organism: uncultured Clostridia bacterium (assembly GCA_937891895.1). GTDB lineage: Bacteria > Bacillota > Clostridia > Oscillospirales > Ruminococcaceae > RGIG8773. The sequence continues at coordinate 13,491 of CALATN010000188.1, read as the reverse complement.
TTTTTGTCAGTAAAATTACCATAAAATTTTTCTGTCAATCTTTATAAAACGGTTGCAAAATATCAATCAATGTTGTATAATTACAGTAATGTTTGTTTGAAAGGAGCGGGAATATGCTGAAGGCAATCGGTTCAAAGGTAGACCTGAGCAGCTCTGAGCTGGAATATAACCATCTCGTTGCAGATTTGCTCGAAAATGAAACCGTGCTGAAGATGAAGGAATTCCCTCATCACGGCGATACAACCTGTTTTCAGCATTGTCTGAACGTTTCTTACTATAACTATAAGCTTTGCAGATTTTTCTCCCTCAATGAGCGTGCTGGGGCAAGGGCTGGGCTTCTCCACGATTTGTTCCTCTATGACTGGCATACCTACAAGCCTGCAAAAGGTGAGCGTCTGCACGGCTTCACGCACGCAGGTGCGGCATTGAAAAATGTGCGGGAAAATTTCTACATTTCCGACCTTGAAGCAGATATAATCGAAAAGCATATGTTCCCGTTGAATATTACGGCATTTCCAAAGTATCGTGAAACACTGGTAATCGTGCTTGTGGACAAGTATTGCGGTCTGCTGGAAACGGTTATTCCGAGGCTGCAGAAGGTTGGCAATGGTATAAAGAAGCTTGCTCCGAAGAAAAAATCCTCGGAAACAAATCAATGAAAATAAGGGTACCGAGATAATCGGTACCCTTTTATGTTTACATAAAAAAGTCCTCACAAGGACAAATAGGTGGTTTTGGCGGAATTTCAATGCATGGCATTGGCGGACAAGGCGGTGGACAGGGCATTGGCGGGCACGGTGGAGGACAAGGCGGCGGACAGCAAGGCTGACAGGCCGTTTCACACTCAGGCTCGTAAGCCATAAAAATGAAGGTTACGCCGCTTGTATTGCCGCAGCAGCAGCACACACGTCTTGTCTGTGAGCGTGGTGAGGAAAGCATATCCCCCGTTACTGTTACAGCATATTCCGTGTTTCCGTCGCAAGGCAGGTCAAAAACCTGAGAGCCGCCTGCGTCAACCTTTCCGAAGGTTTCAAAACAGCCGTCCTTGCTTCTGATTTCCACATCAAACATTTTCTTAGGGAAGGTGCAGGGCGCAAAGTTGTCTTCAACAGCAACAGCAAGCCTGCATTTACCCTCTTCACATTTATTGAAACAGTTGCACATAGTATCATTCCTTCTGTATGGCGGATTTTTATTTCCATACGCTATACTATATGCAGAAAAAATTTTTTTGTTAATCAGGGAGAATTCCGTGCTTGTTTGCGTCGTCAAGCAGTGCAAAAATATAGTCGGAAAGGGTTTGTGAGCCCTCGGCAACAAGCTTGTTTCTGCCCTGCACCTGATGAAGATGGATGCCGTGCTCCTGCCAGGAAATTCCGTCACGGCTCAGATTAAGCAGCAGCGGCTGAATTCTGTCCATAACAGCGGCAAATCTCGCCTCGGGAGTTTTTCTTTCTTCAAACTCCTCCCACAAGCCGCGGAATTCAGCTTCCTGCTCCTTTGGAAGAAGCCCGAAAAGCCTTTCTGCCGCACGCTTTTCACGGTCAGCCTTGGTTGTGTTGCCTGCATCGTCATAGCAGTAGGTGTCCCCCGCATCAATCTCAACGATGTCGTGAACAAGCACCATTTTCATCGTTTTGAGCACGTCCACAGGCTCGTTTGAATACTCTGCAAGAATTGCCGTGAACAGTGCAAGTGAGAAGCTGTGCTCAGCGTCGTTTTCCTTTCTGGGGTAAGGCTTTGTAATATTGCTTCCCTCAGGCATAGGCGGCAGGTCATCAACACGTGTGTAGGTCTGACGGTATATATTCTTCAGCTTGTCAGCCTCCATAAGGAACGCAAGCTGTGCTTCAAGACGTGATAAATCCATAAAAATCCCCTTTCTGTAAATTGAATTTTAGTTTGGAGATTGCAAATTTGCTCATATGACAAAAGCCCGAGGTTTTCGGGCTTTGTTTTCATTTTAAAGCATTGTTGCTCTCAGCTCGTCGCCGCTCTTTGGAGAGAGGTATGCAGGAGCAATATCAAACACTGTCTTTGCGCCGCTTGCACCTTCCTTGTGAAGCTTGTAAGCCGCTCTTGCGTAGGCAACAAGAATACTGGAAGTGAACTCAGGATTTGAACCAAGCTTCAGGCTATACTCAACAATATGAGTTGTTTCGCCGTTTACGCCTGTCTTGCCGCTTCTGATTACGAAGCCGCCGTGCGGAATACCGCTGTGGTCACGGATGAGCTCCTCCTGTGAGATGAAGTGCACGGTTGTATCGTAATCCGCAAAATAGTTCGGCATATTCTTGATTTCAGCTTCAATCTTAGCCTTGTCAGCACCTTCCTTTGCAACAACAAAGCACTCTCTGATATGCTTCTGACGTGTGGTAAGCTCAGGGCAGGAGCCGCTTCTTACAGCTTCGATTGCTTCATCAACAGGAATTGTATACTGCTTTGCATCAGCAACTCCCTCAACACGTCTGATTGCGTCAGAATGGCCCTGTGACACGCCCTTGCCCCAGAAGGTATAGTCCTTGCCTTCAGGGAGAATACAGCTGCCATAGAGGCGGTTGATGGAGAACATACCAGGGTCCCAGCCAACGGAGATTATGCTCACGTTGCCGCCCTTCTTTGCAGCCGCATCAACGGAAGCAAAATACTCAGGGATTTTTGCGTGGGTATCGAAGCTGTCGATTGTGCAGAAATTCTCGGCAAGCTCAGGGCCCTGTACAGGAAGGTCTGTTGCACTTCCGCCGCAGAGGATAAGCACATCAACGTCGTTTTTATAGTTCAGGATATCGTTAATTGAATAAACGGGAACATTTTCCGTCAGAATTTTAAGGTCAGATGGATTACGTCTTGTGAACACGCAGACAAGCTCCATATCGGAGTTTTGTCTGATTGCAAGCTCAGCGCCTCTACCGAGGTTGCCGTAGCCGACAATACCAATACGAATTTTACTCATAAAATCAGTTCCTTTCTGATAATTTATCAAAATGAAGCGGCACACTCTTTGTACTTGCACCATTCATAAAGTTACGTTAAAATTATAACACATTCTGCAAGATTTGAAAAGAGATTTTGCAAAATTTCCTGAAATTTTTTTTGACAAAAAAACGGGGCAAAGACTTCTCTTTACCCCGTAAAATTATTCAGTAAAATCGTTGTCGTCTGCATAACGGATTTCATAGTCCTCATCGTCAAGCATACCTGTTGTGTCGAGTCCGCTCATTTCCCCTGCAACCTCCGTTACAGCCGCAGGCTCTTCCTTAGTTTCTTCCTTTACAGGCTCGGCAGGCTTTTCGGTATTTCTCTGTCTTGGTGCAAAGAACTCATCAGCGTCCGTAGGCTGAGTAAGTGAAGGCATCGGCACTGGCTGAGGCGGTATATAACTTTCCCCGAAGCCGTTTTCGGAAGGCTTCGCTGCGATTTCAAAGTCACTTGCTGTCTGCTCAAAAACAGGAATTGTATTTGCCTCACGCTGTTTCTTTATCTGCATATAGACAAGAATTCCAAGCGCAAAGAACACAAGCAGGATTACAAGCCCCACGCCAAGAGAAACGTATGCAGATGAAGTGTTATAGATAACCAGCTTGTATGGAACGATATGGGTTCTTGCCGCAGCTTCGTTCTCGAAATACGGCGGGTCATACTGGAACCATTCCACAAGGAAATCCTCATAGTCACTGCCGAGAGGCTGTACCTTGGCGATAATTCCCATATCAGGGAAGGATACGCTTTCGTTGCCGCCGTAATACTCCCAGGTTGCGTCACAGATTCTGTAAAGGGTATCACGGTCGTTTTTGTCGCTTGCTGTAATTGTAATATACATATCCTGCGAAAGGTCTTTATCATTGATGAGTGGCATTACAAAATACTCGGCGGAAACATAGGAGTCGGTTTCGATGCCAAAGGTTGTTTCGGTTGTTGTGGTATTAGCATAGCAGCCCTCGATATTCCAGATATATCCCTGCACGAAGTCGCCCTTCTTGATATCCTGCATACTTTCATAATTGAAATCGGGAATATCTCCGCTGAGCTTGATAAGGTCGCCTACGCCATTCACTGTCATAATTACGCCGAATATAAACAATGCTATAAGCACTATTGCAAGCCTGATTTTTGCCATATGACTGTCCCCTTTGAAATGTTTTGTATTTATTGAGCGGTTATTGACAAATAATTAACCCCAACTTTTAGTTTACCATATAAAAACAGTTACGTCAAGGATTTTTAAGAAAAAGTTTGAAATTTGAATATTTTTGTAAAAAACAACTTCCCGAGGAAAATTCCTTGGGAAGTTATCTTTCATTTTACCTATATCAATAGTCTGCGAGTGGGTAGCAGCCAATCTGTACGCCGTCTTCTGAAAGCCATTCGAGGTCAGATTCGCTGTACTGCCAAGGATATTCAATCGGGCTGTCAGACCAGATTGCATATTCTACCATATAGTCAAATGGGTTTACATATGCGTAGTAGTAGCCTGTGAAATCATTGCCGAGGTATTCAGCAATGTTCAGGTCATAGCCTGTGGAAGTAACGCTTGTATTGTTGAATTCAAAATCTTCAAATTCTTCGCCTGCAACAGCCATTTCTGTAAGTGCAGAAGCAAAAGCTACATATACTGTCTTTGCATTTGCATTAGCAGCTGCAGACTGGGAAGCGTCAACGTAATCGACCATTGCGCCGCCTACTTCTGTTTCGCCTGCGAGTGCGCCGAAGTCTGTGCCGATTGCTTCAACCATTGTCATAAGTTCTTCTTCTGTAAGCTTGAAGAAATTCTTTGCATCTCTGTTGTCGAATGTGCCGCCCTGCTTGATGTAGCCCTTGATGTTGAAGCTTTCAAGATTACCGTCAATGCCTTCAGATGTCATTGCGTAGGAAACTGTATCGATAGTTGCTTCAACAGAGTCGCTTGTTGTCTTGAGAGTACCGCCTATTGTTGCTGTTGCTTCAACAACAGGAATATTTGCGGTAATTGTGTAGTTTTCGCCGTCCTTCTTGAAATTGAGAGCTGCGAGCTGCATTGAAACGCCCTGCATAGACATATCAATCTTAACGTCAGTTTCGTTTTCGTCCTTTCTTTCAGAAACAACATCGAGTTCAAGCTTTTCGCCGCCTGCTTCGACAGTCATATCAATCTTCACTGTGTTGGAAGCAGCTGGATCAACACCATAATTTGTAATGGAATTAACCTTTACATCCTGTGTTTCGCCGTCATCGGTTACAGACATATCAACTGTGCAGTCAGCCTGCATAAGGCAGTGTGTCTTGCTGTTTACATAGTAAACAAGGTTGATGTCCATCTTGCCGATAGACTTCATTGCTTCATCGAGTTCAGCCTTAACTTCTTCCTTGCTTACTTCCTCGCCCTGTTCAGCCATTTCCTTGACAGTAACGTCAACATAAGCGTCTGCAAGCTTTTCAATGTCAGCCTTGTCAAAATTGATAGTGATGATATTTGCCTTTACTTCAGTTTCATCAACTGTGATGTCAACCTTCTTTTCAACAGTTGCTTCCTTCATCATTTCGTCAACTATTGCTTCGATTTCAGCATACTCCTCAGGAGTTTCTTCTGTTTCACCGTTTACAGCCGCAACAACCTCACCAAGAGCCTCGACGATCATATCGTAGTCTTCCTGGGAAAGCTCCATTGCTGAGCCTGAGCCGGGAGCAAAAATTGAACCTGCAAGGTCATCAACCAGTGTCTTAGCGTTGAATTCAACAACAGTTTCGCCTGCTGTCTTGCCGCTTTCACCGATTTTAACCGTATCGTTGTCTACAGCGTAATAAAGCTCAACCTTTTCACCTGCGATATCAATTGTGTATGTACCGCTTGCCTTCTTGCCTGCTTCGTTCACATAGTTGTCAGAGCTCATCTTTATGTCATCATAATTGAAGGAAAAGCCCATTGTGCCGTCCTTCATAGCCTTTTCGATGATTGCGCCTTCCTCGGCGAAAGCAGACTTCACCATAGCTGATGTTGTATTTTCAGCAGCAAGGTTAACGTACTCCATAGGAGTTTCGTCCATCATCTTATCATACTTGTTACAGCCTGAAAATGCCAGCATACACACAGCAGCAGCGGCGGTACACTTGAGAATTCTACCGAAATTTTTCATTTTACTTCTGCCTTTCATATTGTATTGTTATCCAAATTGTATTAAGGACATAATACATTATACTTTATTAAGCCGCAAGTGTCAATTAAAACCTTGATTTTGTTATTGTTTTGAAACCATTTTTTCTGTATTAGCAAATTCGGAACATTCCTTTTAAAGCGTAATTGTACAATTTGACACAAAAACCGCCTCCGTTTTTACACGGAAGCGGTTTGCATCACTTCTTTGTCTTGTTCTTGATGTGGTATTTCTTTCTGTCACGTTCAACCTTCAGCTTCTTGTTGTTCGGCATAATATCGGGAAGTGTTGTAAGCAGCAGCATACCCGAATTGAATGTGCCTGCGAAGGAGCCGTCAAACACACCGCCGCCTGCGGAAACGTCATTGAGGTGATCCTTATAGATTACGAAAGCGTAAGGCGAGAAGCTTGAGCATACGAACTGAACGCACCACACATTGTCAATATCAAGGATTGCGCAAGGGAGAACTTCAAGACGCTGGTCCTGAATGTCATACCATTCGGTTTCCTCAACGTCCTCAACAGCATTTTCGTTGATGTGAACAACTGTGAGGTAATCTCTGTAAGCGATAAGCTTGTCAGGGATTGGAATTGTCATTGTTACCGTATAACCAGGCTCAGGGTCAACCTTAATGAGTGTATTTTCCTTGTAAATGCTGATATCAAACGGATAGATGATAAAGCTGCTCAGACCGTTTGCATAATTTCTCAGCACGTCCTTGACTGCCTTTGTAGACTCCTGGTTTGTGGTGATATACACGTCAACGGACTCTTCAAAAGCGTCGTGGTTGGCCTTTGCGGAAATATATTCGCTGTGGGAAATACCGTAAGGTGTTGTACCCTTGATATTGAGTGTACGGTCAATATCTGTCGGTGAGCCTGTTGTCGGGATAGCGGTTACCTCCATTGAGTAATCGCCGAGGTGACGCTCGCCGTTGATTGTCTTGAACGGAGCAACCATATATGTATAAGGCTCGCCGTTTTTCAGACCTCTATGGGAGAACTGTGTCTTGCTTGTTACGGTAAGCGGCTCGAACTCCATTGTGTCCTCATCATAGATATAAACAATGTAGCCTTCAGCACCCTTTACCTTTGACCAGCTCAGGTCAATCTGACGGTTGCCCGCTGTTGCAATAAGATCCATAACAGCGTTGAGGGTTTCGCCGACTGTAACAGTGATTGACTTTGTGGAGTCACTGAAAAATCTTTCGCCGTTAACTGTCTTGTAAGCCTTCAGGTAGTATGTCCACTGCTCGCCGTTGTGCACGTCGATGTGTTCGTACTTGGTCTTGCTCAGGTCAATTTCGTAATATTTTCCGTTGCAGTGAGCGTAAAGCACATAACCCTCTGCACCCTTTACCTTTGACCAGCTCAGGTCTACAACACCGTCCTCGGTTTCTGCGATGAAGTCCTTAGGTGCGTCAAGGGAATTGCCGACCATAATGGAAACTTCGTTGGAGTTTTCACCGTAAACTGTAATACCGTTTACTACCTTGTATGCTCTTACGTAGTAGTCGTAAACGTCACCGTTGTTGAGTCTTGTGTGACTGAACTTGGTGTTGCTTACGTCAACCTTTTTCCAAGTGCCATCGTTACAGCGGTAGTAGAGCTCGTAGCCCTCAGCGCCGCTTACCTTGCTCCAGGAAACATCAATCTTACCGTCGGAGGTTTTCAGTGTCAAGTCCTGAGGAACGCCGAGAGTTTCGCCGACAGTTGCGGTTCTTGTATCACTGAAATCACTGAGAACCTTGTCGTAGTCCTCAACGGACGGGTCAGCGTTGGAAGTAGCGTTGATATAAGCCTGAACCTTGTAGGAGTAAACCTCTCCGTTGTAAAGTCCAACGTGAGGATAGCTGTTCTTTGTGAGGTAAACAACGGTTGTCTTTCCGCAGCCTGTTGTTGTACCGTCATTGTTCTTGATTTTTGTGATGTGGAGCTTGTAACCGTCAGCCTCATCAACCTTGTCCCACTTTACGTCGATACGACCGTCGCTCGGCTCAGCAAGGAGGCCCTGCGGAGGATAAAGTGAGGAGTCAATCTTGCCGCTTGCGCTTGTTGGCTGGCTGTAGATATAGTTGCCGTCGCCTGTATCGAGGAATGCCATTACATAGTAGTAATAATCCTCAGTGTTGATAAGCGCCTCATCGCTGTCGGGGTAAGCCAGTGTATCGGTAGTAACTCTTGTGATTTCCTTTGCCTTGTCCATAATGTATCTGGAGTAATCAAGAGTTCCTGTCTTTGTGTTGTAGTAAGGGTTCTTTGTGTCGTCGCCGTTCGGAGAAAGAGCCTTCAGCGTATCAGTTGAGAGGAAGTCATCGGAACGGTAGAGCACATAACCTGTGTTCTGACCCTTACCGGGCTTCCAGGAAACGTTGAGTGTGTTTTTCTTGTCAGACTTTACAACAACGCTTGCGGGAGCGTTAGGAGTGTTGTAAAGACGCTTAGGAGAGTGAGCACCTGCGTCACCCGAATTGATTGTGAACGGGTCGGAGCCGTCGTAAGCACTTGAGCCGACAACGTTTCTGTATGCCATTACGTAGTAGTCGTAGATTGCACCCTTTACAGTTGAGGAGTCAACATAGTAGAGTCTGTTGCTGTCAGTTCCGCTTCCTGCAGGGTTTTCAATGTAATCCTCAACCTCGTATTCCTCTGCGATGTCGTCTGTCAGGTATCTGTTGAACGGTACGGAAGCAAGTTCCTGCCAGTTACCATAGGTATTTGAAGCACCGTTATAGGTACGGCGGTAAACAATGTAACCGTCAGCGTCCTTGCCGATATCCTTTACGTCACCATAGTTCTGAACAACCTTGTTCCAGAGCACGAGAGGCTCGTCGTTATCGAACTTTTCAACAACAGGGATACCCATTGCAGCGTTGAGCAGACCGATTACCTGTTCGTATTCGCTGCCTATTACAGAGAAGCGTCTTGAAGGAACAGGAGGGATACTCGCAGGAACGGTAATTGTTCCGTTTTCGTCCTTTACTGCAGGGATGTACTGGTAAAGCTGTACGTTAAAGGTAGGCTTTACTCTTACGAAATAGTCAGTATTTGTTTTCTTGTTGGTGAAGTCACACAGTGTACCTGTGCCGGGAACTGTCTTTGTTTCAACAACCTCACCCGTACCACTTACATAGAGGGTTACAGTATAGCTTGCAACCTCAACGGTATTGATGTATTCAGCAGAAATGATAGGTTTTTCCCACCATACTCTTACAGCGGAAGAACCGATGTAGAAGCCTACATTTTCAACAGTTTTCTGCTTTGCGTAAAGATATTCGTCGTTCTTGTAGTAATAGTAGTTGTCGCCGCTGATTTCAGGGTCAAGGGTATATGCAACGCCGTCGAAGATAACGGAGTTACCAACCTCTTCAACCTCGGAAGCCGCAAAAACGTCAAAATCCATAACGCCAAGGTCAGGCACCATCATAAACACGAATGACACCGCCAGCACAGCCGACAGGAGTCTGCCCCACAGCGGCTTGTGAACGTGAATGATATCGTCCTTTTTACGTGCCTTTACCTTTTCTGTACGGCTTCTCTTCATTCCGAGGAAGTTACCTTCCTTGTCGGAAAGCGCCATATCAATGCTGCAGACAACAGCGTACCAGAGCTTCACGAAAAGCTCCGCAATTACGCAGGGAAGCCACAGAAGCTTGTTTTTATTCCTTTTCTCACGCAAGTTGCGCAATATTTCTCTTTTGGTATTGAAATCCAGCATAAGTACCTCCAAAAAAGTGCCTATAATAAACAAACAAAAAGTTTGGATTTATTTTTAGTGACAATTATCCATTCTTCAATATAATACCACAAAAATGCCGAAAAGTAAATACTTTTCGGCGACAAATATGCACAAATTTACATAGGGTAACTTTATGAAATGTATAAAGCTACTACATCTGATGCCTTACGACATCGTATTCGTCATCAAGGCGGTAATAGGGACAGTCATAATTCGAGCCGCTGAGGAAGCGTCCCATTTCGTCCTCGTCGAGGTTCACCATACAGGTGTAGCAGTCCCAATCCTCGTCGTAGACATAGTTTGTGCAGGTTTCGCAGTTTGTCACAATCTCACCTCTACCCTCTCGTTTATTTCCATTTTTTCAGGAGTAACGCTGCAGTCGTACGCAAGAATCTTCACACCGCGCTCAGTTGCCTTACGCACCGCATCAGCAAATTTCGGGTCAGTTTTATCGTTGAGGGTAAAATACTTCACGCTCTTCATCTGCACCACGAAAAACAAGTATGCATCATACCCCTCTCCAATGCTTTCCGCAAGCTCTGCAACGTGCTTTGCACCACGCTCTGTCGGCGCATCGGGGAACATCACAACACCCTCATTTTCAAGGGTTACACCCTTTACCTCAAGTAATATCTTGCGTATATTATCCTCTATGTAAAAGTCGAAACGGGAATTACCGTAGGTATATTCCGCACGTATTCTTGAGTCAGGGAAAAGCTTCGGGAGGAATTCCCCCACCGCAAGATTGGGTGCGTAGCTGTCCATATTGATGAGTATGCCGTTTTTCTCCACAGCAACAAGGTCAAAACGGGTCTTGCGCTCGGGATTTTTGGCGTGCTCAAGATAAGCCGTGCAGCCCTCAACCAGCAGTTCACGGCATCTGCCCGTGTTCTTTACGTGGCATTTTTCAATCCGTCCGTCAAGCTCAGCATAAGCAATGAAACGGTTCGGGCGGGAAAGAAACTTCGCCCTTGAAATTTTATCGTAATTCATTTCTACTCCTTGCAAATTGGGATTTAACGAGTTAGGAGTGTTGAGAGTGGAGTGTGGAGTTGATGTGTAAATCATAGTTTCTCTTAACTCCTCACTCCACTCTTCACACTCCACACTCACAGACAAATTATAATTTATCTCTCTATATTCACATACAACTTCACCCTTGACCGAAATCAAGGGTGATAATTTCTTATGCGTTGTAGTCCATACCAATCTGTACGGCCTTGAGGTTGTTTGCGGCAAGTGCTGCCTTCTTTGCAGGAACAACCTTTTCGATTGCCTTCTTGAAGGTTTCTGCGGAAACAATACCTGTTTCCTTGAATACCTTGCCGAGAAGAATAATGTTTGCACCGCCTGGAAGGTCGTTGTCTGTCGCAAGCTGTGTTGCAGGGATGTAGTATGTGTTTACATCTGTACGCTCAACAGTTGCGTCAACCATTGTGCTGTCAACAACGATTGTTCCGCCTGGCTTAACGCTGTTCACGAACTTCTCGAGGGAAGGTGTGTTCATAGCGATAAGAATTTCAGGCTCGTTTACGAGAGGTGAAGCAACCTCGTTGTCGGAAATACATACGGAGCAGTTACATGTACCGCCACGCATTTCAGGGCCGTAGGAAGGGAGCCAGGAAACTTCCTTGTTGTCCATAAGGCCTGAGTAAGCAAGGATTTTACCAGCGAAAAGGATACCCTGTCCGCCGAAGCCTGCGAGGAGAATATCATGTGTCATAATTATTCACCCTCCTTTTCAGGAAATGCGTTGCCGTCCTTGTATACACCGAGTGGGTAGTAAGGAATCATCTCGTCGTTGAGGCGCTTGAGAGCGTCAACAGGAGAAAGGCCCCAGTTTGTAGGACAAGTGGAAAGAACTTCAACGATAGAGAAGCCCTTCTTGTCACGCTGATTTTCGAAAGCCTTGCGGATTGCCTTCTTAGCTTCTCTGATGTGAGGAACTGTATCAACGGCAACTCTCTGTGCAAGAGCTGTACCTGTCAGTGTTGCAAGCATTTCACAAACTCTTACAGGGTAACCCATAAGCTTAGGGTCACGTCCGAAAGGTGTTGTCTGTGTAACCTGACCAGGGAGTGTGGTAGGAGCCATCTGGCCGCCTGTCATACCGTATGTAGTGTTGTTAACGAAGATAACAACGATGTTTTCGCCTCTTGTTGCAGCGTGAACTGTTTCAGCAGTACCGATAGCAGCAAGGTCACCGTCGCCCTGATATGTAAATACGAACTTGTCAGGGTTTGTTCTCTTAACACCTGTAGCAACTGCAGGAGCACGTCCGTGAGCAGCTTCAATCATATCACAGGTGAAGTAGTCGTAAGCCATAACGGAGCAGCCAACAGGACAAACGCCGATTGTATCGCCCTCGATGCCCATTTCATCAATTACCTCGCACACAAGACGGTGAATGATACCGTGTGTACAGCCAGGGCAGTAATGCAGAGGAATATCTGCAAATGACTTTGGTCTTTCAAATACAACTGCCATTACTGATTACCTCCTTTTGCATACTTCTTGATTTCGTCAAGAATTTCGGAAGGCTTAGGAATTACGCCGCCTGTTCTTCCGAAGAACTCAACTGGCTTGGAGCAGTTAACAGCAAGCTTGATATCGTCAACCATCTGTCCCATTGACATTTCAGCACAGATGATAGTGTGAGCGTTCTTTGCGCCTTCATTGATCTGCTTAACAGGGAATGGCCAAAGTGTGATAGGACGGATAAGACCAGCCTTGATGCCCTGTTCACGAGCCATATTTACAGCAGCCTTTGCAACACGGGCTGTAGCGCCGTAAGCTGTAACAACAACCTCTGCGTCCTCTGTCATATAGAGCTCAGCATCGGAGTGCTTTTCCTTGATTTCAGCGTAACGCTCAAATCTGTCCTTAACGGACTTTTCGAGAACGTCAGGCTGGAGGAAGAGGGAGTTGATGATGTTGTGTTCACGCTTGTTGCCGTGACCGTTTGCAGCCCAAGGCTTTTCGATTTCCTTAGCTGTAACTTCAGGGAAGGAAACAGGTTCCATCATCTGACCGAGAAGACCGTCAGCGAGAATCATTGCAGGCATACGGTATTCGTCAGCAAGGTCGAATGCCTTTGTAACTGTATCAACCATTTCCTGAACGGAGTTTGGTGCAAATACGATAAGGTGGAAGTCACCGTGGCCGAGAGCCTTTGTAGCCTGCCAGTAGTCAGCCTGGGATGGCTGGATACCGCCAAGACCCGGACCGCCTCTCTGTACGTTGATTATAACGCATGGAAGGTCAGAGCCTGCTATGTAGGAGATACCCTCGGACTTCAGGGAAATTCCGGGAGAAGATGAAGAAGTCATCGCACGCACGCCTGTGGAAGCTGCGCCGAGAACCATATTGATAGCTGCGATTTCAGATTCAGCCTGAAGGAATACGCCGCCAGCCTGCTTGAAGCGCTTTGCGAGGTATGCGGAAATTTCAGTCTGAGGTGTGATCGGGTAACCGAAGAAGCAGCGGCAGCCGGCGCGGATCGCCGCTTCGGCAAGCGCTTCGTTGCCCTTCATCAAAATTCTTTCTGCCATGATAATCCTCCTTATTTTTCCACGGTGATGATGCAGTCAGGGCACATGGTTGCGCAGAAGGCGCAGGCGATGC
>CALATN010000187.1 GCA_937891895.1 uncultured Clostridia bacterium | reverse complement strand
TCTTTCTAGGTTTGTATTCGTTACTTCAACCATTGTTCAATTTTCAAGATTCCAATACAAACGCAAGCGTTTGTATCCAAGAATTATTTTGCAAACTGTCGTTTGCAATTTGCTTGCGCAAACCATAATTCTTTTAGCTTTTTGCTCCTCAGCGTCAGCCGAAGTGCTTATCTATTATATCATAAGCTCTTTTGCTTGTCAAGTACTTTTTTGAAAATTCTTTTGAATTCCTTTTCGCACCCGTTCGCTGTGGAACTTTTTTATTATAGCACTTTCTCTTGAGTTTGTCAAGCACTTTTTTGATTTTTTTCAAAATCTTTTTTACCGCCCTGCTTGCCACCGACCAGGTGTTAGCTTTCAGTTCAGTTTATTCTGCGCTTGACTCTCGTGAGTCAGCTTTATTAGTATACCGCTTTCGACGTGTTTTGTCAAGCACTTTTTTAACTTTCGGCGTTGTTCCTACTAAATATAACTTTAATTCCACATTTTATGACAAAATGCACATTTTGACTCACGTCAAATGTAAAAACAGATCGGAATTGCTCCGACCCGTTTCTAAATTATTCCGTGCCAAGTATAAGCTTCATATAATCAACCTGACTATCCTTTGCGTCTACAACCTTACTTTCAACATCATCAACTGTTATATAAAGGTTCTTTACAATTGTATTTTCTGTTTCATCATCAACATAGTGATATCGGTACACATAAACCGACGTATTATCCGCACTGTTTTTTATAATAGTATATGGTTTCAGTCCAAGGGAACGCTCTGCTTTTTTGATAGCAGTACCGAACTCAATTACAGAAAGATCTATCGATAGTGCCGTCTTTTCTCCCATCCAGTTATGTTCTATCGCATTAAAGTTAAGCAATGTCGCTTTGCTTATTGCATCATTCGGAGCTTTCTCAAGAACGACTGCCCATTCAGGAACAGTAATTCCTCCGACAACTATGCTTCCTTCAGATTCACAAATGTAGTCGAATTCAGCAATGTGACCAACCGCACCATAAACAGAGGTATCCACAAAGTTCATTTCTGTTTCCGCTTCAATTATTTCAATATCCCTGCCGAGGGGAATCTTTTCGATAATTTTTCTTCCCTCGTTTGCTTTTATTGAAGATATAACATTCACAGCAATAATTATTGCCGCAATAACCACCGCAGCAATCAGAATTCCAATTCCTATAAGCTTCAGTTTTTTTCTTTTGTCTTCAGCTGTATTTTCTTTATCAGCGCCAGCCTTCTTTTTAAACAAGCCTGTCTTTTTTGAAGATTTCTTTTTATCGGACTTTGCACTTGGAATGGCTGTCAGAATTTCTGCACCGCACGCAGGGCAAAACGCTTCATTATCATCTATCTCTATTCCGCATTCAGGACACTTCACACTAATCCCTCCATTATTATATAGTATAAAAATAATATACCACTTATGCCGAATTTTGTCAACCGAATTTCTGCTGTCCCAAAATAAAATTCCTTCTTTACTAACGGAAAAAAATATGATATAATTATTAAAATACAGACGGAAGGAGCAGCGGAAATGTCGGATGAAAAAAAAATCGTCATTTTTTCACAGCATAATGATACCGCTGATAAGCTATGCCTTGCCGCCGGTGAAAGCGGCTTTGCAAATATCATTTCCTCCGACGGCACAAACTATTCCGAAATTCTGAAAGAAGATACATCACTTGTCATTGTAAATGCCCCTTTAAAAAAAGAATTCGGACTTGAGCTTGCTGTAAATTGTCTGGAGTACGGCTGTGGAGTAATTATTGCCGCACCGCAGAAAGTATGCGGCGAAATTGCCGCAAAAATCGGAAGCCGTGATATATTCATTCTTCCCAAGCCATTCAATCATACCACATTGCTTCAGACAGTACGATATGTTATGCTTACAAAAGCAAGCAGTGACGTGCTCAAGACTGAAAAAGAACAGCTTGAAGGCAAGCTTCGCGATACTAAGCTTATAGACCGTGCCAAGTGTGTACTTGTACAGTATCTTCGCATTTCTGAAAAAGACGCTCACCGTCAGATACAAAAGCGTGCTATGGATATGCGTACCACTCAGGCAGAAGTTGCCAAGGATATTATAAAGACATACGAAATTTAGTCGGGTTTTATTATGCGGTAAAACGCTTTAACTATACTATATAAAAAGGAGTATCATTATGGACGAATTCAACAAAGACCCATTCAACGAGGATAAGCCTGCACAGCCGCAGCAGCAGCAGTATCAGCAGCCTTATCAGCAGAATTACAACTACAACCAGCAAAATCTTAATCAGCAGGGCTACGTCCCGCCTCAACATGGCGGATACGGTTATCAGCAGTACATGCCATATCCACAGCAGCCAAGTCAGGGTATGGCAGTTGCTTCGCTTGTTATTGGTATAGTTTCTATACTGTTAGCTGCCGTTACTGCCTTTTTGCCTTTTTTGGCAATACTTCCTATTATCGGAATTATCCTCGGTGCAGTACATAAAAGCAAGCATCTTCCTATCGGCAAGGGTATGTCCACAGCGGGTATTATTACATCGATCGCGGGTCTTGTACTCCCTATTGTATTTTTTATACTGTTCATTGTACTGCTTTTCAGCTTCGGAAATGACCCTACATTCAGCAGTATGATGAGAGAATCCATTGATATGATCAAAGAAACCTCTCCGGAAGAATATGAACTGCTCTATGAGGCATACAGTGATATATTTCCGGGTTGGTTCAGCGAAGGCTTCAGATTTATTTTCAAATAACTTTTTGCCCCTGTTATCAGGGGCTTTTTATTTTATGACAGCTTTTTTACTAAAAAAATCCTGATTGAAATTTATTCAATTGTAAATAAATAATAAAATCAAAAAATTCCCCTGTACTTTTATTGACAAATATTTCACGTTGTGATATCATATATATGGTTAGTAAGAGCTAACTTGTTTTTATTGCATTGAAGTTAGCCTATTCTAATCGTAAAGCTGTTGACTATTAAACAAAAGCTCAGGAGGCTCTTATGAATTTGCGAAATGCAGAAGAAGGAAAAGAGTATATTATCAGCAGTATCGAAACCGATGACGAAGAACTCGACGCATTCCTGTTCTCCCTCGGTTGTTATGCAGGCGAAAAAATTACAGTTGTTTCCCACCTCAAAGGCGGCTGTGTGGTTTCCATAAAGGACGGAAGATACAACATTGACAACGAGCTTGCAGAAGCTATTTGTGTCTGATAAATACGAAAAGCAATCAGCTGGTTACCAATAATCCGCCGATTACTTTTTTGGGCAAAAGTTAGTCAGCACTAACCTGATATATTATGCAAATGTTGCTATATAGATTTTAATTCAGGAGGAAATTATATGAGAATCGCTCTGGCAGGCAACCCGAACAGCGGTAAAACCACTATGTTCAACGCTCTTACAGGCCGTAACGAGAAAGTTGGTAACTGGGCAGGTGTAACCGTAGAAAAGAAAGAACATCCTATAAAGAAAGCATACAGCAATGGTGCAGAGCTCATCGCCGTTGACCTTCCGGGTGCATATTCAATGTCCCCGTTCACATCTGAAGAAAGCGTAACAAGTATATACGTCAAGAACGAAAATCCTGACGCAATCATCAACATCGTTGACGCAACAAACCTCAGCAGAAGTCTTTTCTTCACAACTCAGCTTCTTGAGCTTGGCATTCCTGTTGTTGTTGCACTCAACAAGTCCGACGTAAACGAAAAGAAGGAAACAACAATCGACGCAGCTGAGCTTTCCGCAAAGCTTGGTTGTCCTGTTGTAAACACAACTTCCACAACATCCGAAGGTCTTGACGAGGTTGTCAAGGCAGCAATTGCAAACGTTGGCAAAGGTCAGAC
Source organism: uncultured Clostridia bacterium (assembly GCA_937891895.1). GTDB lineage: Bacteria > Bacillota > Clostridia > Oscillospirales > Ruminococcaceae > RGIG8773. The sequence goes on along the minus strand of CALATN010000187.1, from coordinate 3,104 downwards.
AGCACCTTATGTTCAGGGCGACATCGACCTCTCCAGCAAGGAAATTGTTACCGAAGCTGACAAGAAGCGTTTTGACTTCGTGAATAAGATCGTTGCAGACGTTGAAAACCGTAAGGTTCTCACAAAGGACAAGAACATCGGTGACAAGATTGACGCTGTTATCACAAACAAGTGGCTCGGCATTCCGATTTTTGCTGTTGTAATGTGCCTCGTACTTATGATTTCCCAGTACTGGGTAGGTCCATTCCTGGCAGATACACTGGTTGGCTGGCTTGAAATGTTCCAGGGCTGGATCGGCGGTATGCTTGAAAACGCAAATCCACTTCTCTACGCTCTTCTCGTTGACGGTGTAATCGGCGGTGTTATCGCCGTAATCGGCTTTCTCCCACTGGTAATGGTTATGTATTTCCTCATCGCACTTCTCGAAGACTGCGGCTATATGGCTCGTGCTTCTGTTGTGCTTGACCCGATCTTCAAGAAGGTTGGTCTTTCAGGTAAGTCTGTTATCCCATTCGTAATCACAACAGGCTGTGCAATCCCCGGTGTTATGGCTTCAAGAACAATCCGTAACGAACGTGAAAGACGTGCAACAGCAATGCTCGCACCATTTATGCCTTGCGGTGCAAAGCTCCCTGTTATCGCACTTTTCGCAGGCGCATTCTTCGCTGACGATTGGTGGGTAAGCCCGCTGATGTACTTCTCAGGTATCGTACTTATCTTCCTTGGCGCACTTCTTGTTAACAAGATTGCAGGCTACAAGGCAAGAAAGTCTTTCTTCATTATCGAACTCCCTGAATACAAGGTACCAAGCCTTGTAAGAGCACTCCAGACAATGTGCAGCCGTGGTTGGTCCTACATTGTAAAGGCAGCTACTATTATTCTCCTCTGTAACACAGCTGTACAGATTATGCAGACATTTACTTGGAGCTTCAAGGTTGCCGAAACAGCTGACGAATCAATTCTCGCATCTATCGCAGGTCCATTCGCATATCTTCTTGTACCAGTTGTTGGCGTACTTTCCTGGCAGCTTGCAGCAGCAGCTATCACAGGCTTCATCGCAAAGGAAAACGTTGTTGGTACACTTGCAGTATGCTTCGTTGGACTTGAAAACCTCATTGACACAGAAGAACTCGCACTTATGGAAGGTGCAGGCACAGAGGTTGCAACAGTATTCGCAATCTCAAAGGCTGCAGCACTTGCATACCTTATGTTCAACCTCTTCACACCTCCTTGCTTCGCAGCAATTGGTGCTATGAACGCTGAAATGAAGAGCGCTAAATGGCTCTGGGGCGGTATCGGTCTCCAGCTTGGTACAGGCTTCACAGTAGGCTTCCTCGTATACCAGTTCGGCACACTCTTCACAGAAGGCACATTCGGAAAAGGCTTCGTACCAGGACTTATTGCAGTTCTTGTTATTGCGGCAATTATTGTTTATATGTGCATCAACGCTGACAAGAAGGTAAAGAAGGAATATGAACTCAAGGGAAATAAGGCAGCAGCAAAAAGCTGATAAGGAGTTGTTGTTATGGAAAATGTTATCATAATTCTTGTTGTGGTAATAATTGTGGGACTTGCAGGCGGTTATGTCTACAAAGCAAAAAAAAGCGGGCAGAAATGCATAGGCTGTCCCCACGCAAATTCCTGTAACACAAAAGCTGAAAACGAACACGGCTGCGGCGGAAACTGCAATGGCTGCAACGGTGGTTGCGGACACAATTAAGCTGTCGCTTACATACAAAAACCTCGGGATACGGACCTCCCGAGGTTTTTTATTTTATATAACACCGAACAGAATAAAGCCAACCGTGTTTATTGCAAAGTTCGCAAACATATGCACAAACCAGGATGGGTAAATATTGTCGTTTGCTTCATTAAGATAACTGAAAATACAGCCGCCGATTACAAGTCCGGTAAAAATCAGCACAAGTCCCAGCGCACCGAACATTCCCCACAGCATTCCCGCGTGGTAGAAGGCAAACATTGCCGAGCTGAAAATATATGCAAATTTTCTGTTGGTAAACTTTTTAAGTGTGATAAACCCAAAACCACGGAAGAAAAATTCCTCCAGAAATGAGTTCATCAGCGATATGTACAACGCAACATAGAGGAAATTATCAGCGGTTATTCCCATTCCGCCCGTAAGGCTTGTTGTTACGTTTGAATAGTCAATGATGTTACGTGTCAGAAAATATCCGCCGACGATTACACCGTAAACACCAAGTGCCGGCAGAAGTGCTTTTACAAAGCCGCCCTTTTTAAAGGCAAACAGCTTTTTGAATTGCTCAAAGTCCTCCTTATAAATGAAGAAGAACACCATCGGCAGAACAAGGAAAAACAATATCTTGATTGGTATTTTCACAAAATAGTTCGGTTTGACAAACGCGTCAATAAAACTTACCGCAAGTGAAAATATCAGCAATGACAGAACGATATGAATATTCTTTTTATTCAAGCTTACACCTCCTGTTGTATTCTGCTGATTTCAGTATAGCAAACCTTGCAGATAAAGTCAACAGGAGGTGTTTATGCCTTACAAACGTCAGGCACGATACCTGATATATTATTCATTTTCTCTGAGTCTTTCTACAATTGACTTTTTAGTAAGAATTTTATATGTTATCGCAGGAATGACTGTTCCTATTATTGCAAAAACAGGAATTGCCGCTGTAAGAGGAATAATTGTAAAATTGTAATCGCAGAACCAGAATATTTCTTCAATAAGATTTCCAAGCGGAATAGTAATCAGGTTGAGTATCAACGCTGTGATTGCCGCACCGCCGATATAGATTACACCTTCCCATACAAGCATTGTGCAAAGCTGTCTGCCTGTCATGCCCATTGCCTGAAGTGCGGCAATTTCTCTCTGACGGGAATTGATGCTTGTAATCATTGTATTGATGAAATTCAGCACGCCGATAAGTCCGACAATAATGCTGAGTGCCGCACCGAGAATTACAAACATTCTTTTGAAAGACTCAAAGGAAGCCTCCTCCGTTGCACGGCTTGTATAGCTGAGTGTGTTTGTTTCCGTGTAGTCTGCAAGAAATTTCTCCATTTCAGCCTCTGCCTCATCAGTTGTATCAAAGGCAATGTAAAGCGGCTTG
>CALATN010000186.1 GCA_937891895.1 uncultured Clostridia bacterium | reverse complement strand
CTAAAGAAGCTTGGCTATGTGAATTACAGCAAGGTCAATGTTGCCTGCGGAGATATTCTGCGTATCAATTCTTACGGAGCAATCGAGGTACAGCAGTTTGAGTTTCCTGATACTTACGGAGATTACTACGGCTTTTTTCACCCTACGGCATACGATGACACAGCAATCGAAATGCTGACGGAGTATGCCGGTTACTTTGGGATAAACGAGGAGGATGTAGTAATGTTGTATGATTACGGTTATGATGAGTTTGACATTGAGTGTATGCTTTACGAGCCGGCGGAGATGCAGAGGTGTATTGAAGAACTGCGAATGATGGAGTTGTGCTGATGAAAATGTCCCGATAGGGTTGGTCTTGGTTGTGGAACGTGCCACAATTCAGATTTCAACTCTATCGGGACTATTTATGCTTGATTTTTTGAGTGCCGTTGAAGTGTAGTCTAAAAGGACGCCTTAGCGGTAGGTAGGAGGTATTTATGAAGGTCGGATACATAAGAGTTTCCACCGAGGAACAGAACACGGCTCGACAGGAGGTTCTGATGGAACAGCTTGAGGTCGAGAAGATTTACATTGACAAGCTTTCGGGCAAGTCAAAGGACAGGCCACAGCTTAAGGCTATGCTTGGTTTTGTGCGTACAGGTGACACGGTTATTGTTGAGTCTATCTCACGATTTGCAAGAAACACCCGTGACCTGCTTGAACTGATTGATTTGCTGGCAGAGAAAGGTGTAGAATTTATTAGCAAGAAAGAGAGTATTGATACCGCTACACCTGCGGGAAAGTTTATGCTTACGGTATTTGCTGCTGTTGCCGAACTTGAGCGTGGATATATCCTCGACAGACAGAAAGAGGGCATAGCTATTGCAAAGGCTCAGGGCAAATACACGGGCAGAAAATCCAAAGCTGTTGATGAGCAGCTTTGGAATGAATTGTATCGGAAGTGGCAGAACGGTGAGGTTACTGCTGTCGAGTTTATGCGCAAGGTCGGACTTAGCAAGAGTGCGTTTTATAGGAGGGTGAGGAATTATGAGAGATGAGATTTATGAATTGAAGGCGAGGTATACCTCGGGTATGAGAGTGCGTCTGATTTGCATGTCAGGCGAACCTCAGATGTATTGCGGATTAGAAGGCACGGTCAGAGTAGTTGATGATATGGGTCAAATTCATGTCCGATGGGACAACGGGTCTACTTTAGCTTTGAATGTTGATGTGGATGCGTTTGAGGTTGTGGGATAAAGAAAACTGCTATCGGAAAGGTTGATCTTCCGATAGCAGTTTTTCTTAATTATCTGAATCATTATTACATGGCAATACACAGATTTCAGAAATACTACTTTTACAAATTGTTGTGTTGCAGCTACCACTACAAACCTTTGGCCGTTCATACGTGTATTCATCCATATTTGCTATATCACCATCAAATGATGTTTTTAACGGTGGTAAAACTTCGCTCGAAAATAATATGTCACCACTTTGATATAACATTTCAAGATTATGTTGTAGTTCCGGAGCCTTATTCACATTCCAGTTTATGTAGAAATTAAGTCCAAACATAACACATGCTAAATCGGATGAGTTTTTTTCGTTTATGCAATGAAATTTTTCTATCCATAAATGCTGATTATGTCTAGATTCCTTCTTTTCTCTATAAATAGCAGCATCAACATCTACCGTTATATCGTCTAAGCAAACATCTGTTATTTTTGCACCAACGCTTTTGCCATTTATTGTTACATTGTCTGCACCTATAATATCGATGCTAGCTTCTTTAAACTCAAGTTTTTTTATGAGAATATTATTATTTTTAGGGCAAAGTATAAATTTATTAGAACCAATGGGTACAGATATTACTTCAAAGTCATTATACTCTCTATCTATAACAAATGTGCCAAACTTCACATTTGATAATTTTAGTTCATTTGATGTCAACATTTTACACTTAAAAGTAAAAAGTGATTTGTTCTTTATAAAATTTTTCCTGTGTCTCATATTGTTATAAAACATAAAGTTTATTAAAACCATGCAACAACGCTCACTCTGTCCCCCTTTTTTTAATGAAGAATTCAGAATCTTCTTGAGCTCGACGTTATTCTCTGTATCTAAAATTTCCTTATAAAAAGCTGTCGTATTTATCCTAGAATCAATAGATGTACATATTGATTCGCAGATTAAATCTATATTAAAACAATCAAGTGTTTTTTCAATAATAGTCTCTGTAAGACTTCCTTCTTTCATGTGTTTAATTATGCCATTGCTAAGCAAGACAGCATTTGAAATTCTTATATTTTTGATGTTATTAAGACTTGAACACATTTGATTAATTACCTCAATATATTCATTACTATTGAAATAATATTGATATGATCCTATATGACGTTCAAACCAAACAAATGATAATGCAAGGTTATAATTTTTACAACTACGCAAAATGGAATTATATAATATTGTAATATTAAATGCTTTTCGTGCCTTCTTATATGTTTCATTTTTATCTCTTATATCTTGGCTCTTTTTTAATTCTATATGTACATATGGTTGTATAAGTTTTTCCAAAATAAAAGTAGAATTAATGTTTTTATGCAAATCAGCAGTATATTGAGTTATAAAAGAAAAAACGATTGTAGGTAAGTAGGCTATAATTACTTTAGAATAAATATTGCCACTGTTTTGATGCTTTTGGGCATATGCAAGCAGTATTTTTAAAATATAATTAATATCGGTTACGAGTTGATCACTATCATTTACCGCACTACTTTTAAAATAAGTTTGGGTGTTGTCCTCCTTGGAAAGAACATGTTTTAACTCATCTTTTAAATCGGTATCATTAAAATACATACTTATATCAAAATTAATATATTCTTCTTTATTCAAACTGAATGCTTCTCGAATTGCTTTCTCAAGTATCTGCTCATGTATATATTCTGAGGTAAGTATATAAGCCAAAACATAATCACCTTCATAAGGGGTATCAATTCCGATGCTATCAAAACAGAAATTATTATATGTCTTGCCATCCATAATAGCTTCAGCTAAATAATGATATTTTAAAAAGAAGTTATTATCTACCATAGCTATACCTCCTAAATATTTCTTTTACCGCAATAATAACACACTTACTTACTGATTTCAAGTTAAGATGTGTAGATTTTAAACTTTTGAATTTGTGTAAAACATCTAAGAAGATTTATGTCTGTTGAAGTTGATCTACACTTATGATATAATTAATATAATTCATATATAATGAGGTGTTAAAAGTGAAAATACACTATTTTCAGAGATACCATGATAAGGAAAATGTTGCAACCGCAAATACAATGATGTTATTACTCATCCTAACTTCAAAATAGTCCTTCAATCCTAAAAAACAATATGAAAAGAGCAATAGCTATTTTAAATAGCCATTGCTCTTTTATTGATCTTCCTTTTTGGTAAAATAACATTTTGATGGGTAGCGTTTTAATAATGTTTTCTGCAATTCATATTCTTAACTTTGAATAAAAACTTATGGTGTGAATCGTACATTTTAAGCAGATCCTATAGTCTAGTCTTATACAGAATGAAATAATATATAATTCGTAACAGAGGGAATTCCCTAATCAGATCAAACTGATATTATTATCAAATAGAATCAATATAACAGTAATTGCTCTTCTATTTTATATAACATTTTCTTAATTTTCTTTCGAAATGAAGGTTCTAAATCATATTGCAAAAATGATATTAAATGAGATCGGTATCCTATCAAAAATTGTGTAAACTGAAAAACAGACGCAAATGGATCTCGTTTTAAATTTCGATGTACTAACACAATGTTGTTAGCTTTTTCTAAAAACAACTCTGATTGATCTTTAGATAACCTATGATTTTCACGTGAAAATGCAAGTGCTTTCTTTAAATCAGACAAACGGCCACGAGAAAGTCTGATTCCAGTCTCTGATATGACATAACCATTTAAAGAAATTTCTTCATTTCCAAATTTCATTTTACTATAGTTAATTGAAAAACAAGATGAAGATAAAAAGAACTTTATCTTTTTTACAAACCATTTTTTAAATTTAAAATCAAAGTTTTTGCTTGAAAAAAGCAAATCATCTGCATATCGCGTATAAGTTACTCCAAGTGCTTGACAATACTTAGTTATGCGTTGATCTATTCTCACCATTATAATATTAGAAATCGTCGGTGATGTTGAAGCCCCTTGTGGTAATATATCCTCATATGTACATATATCTGATATTAATTCAAGTATAATTTCTTTATCTGTATCTGTTTCAAATGAAATAAACGTTGAAAACGCTTCTTTAATTTTTCTAACCGTAATGGAAGGAAAAAAATCTTTAATATCTACTCTAAAGAAATACTTAGAACCTACATGAGGTTCTAAGTATGATATATAGCTTTCTCCTTTCACAAATCCCTTTACACAAATAGGAAGTTCTTGTTTTGATAAAAAATTCTTATTAAATTTTTTCTGCAGATCATAAAGTGAAGATTCTTCAGGAAGAAAAGTTATGATTCTCATTCCATTTTTCTTAGGAATTTCAAATTGTTTATAGCTATCTTTTGAAATGTTTTCTCGTACCTGATCATAAGAAAGATTCCATATGGATTTACAAAATGATTCTTTTGTCATTTTCTCGCCTTTCTAATGAACAACAAGAAGCAGAGTACTTTCTTAATAAATCGCGTAGCGCACGCTATACTGCAACTGTACAATATAGAAGATATTGTACGGTGTAAGTGTGTGTGTCAATTAGTGACTATATTTCCTTGGAATTTAGCTTGCTAAACTAACATCAAGGTCTTGATTGCTCAAGTATTGCTACTCTGCTTTGCTTGTTGACATTAATTTAATTATACATACATTTTTGAAAAAGGTCAACTAATTCGGGAAAATTATATGTAAACTTATCAATTGTTTTTTTTCTATCTTCTAGATTTTTATCTAATAGTTTTTTCATTTCTTTATGTGTGATTTCATTGCCTTCAGATAATATATAAAAAAAGAATGAATCAATATACTCTGACACCCATCCTGAGGTTTTTTTTCCTATCATTACTTTTTCAATAATTAACTGTTGTTGCGTAGTCAACTCTTTTTGTATGCCCTTATAATTTTTCTGCAAATCACTTTTTCCGTTGAATACCAAACGCATAATATTTAATTGATCTGTTTTTTTATGAGTATCTAAAAATGCTATAAACGAATCGTAGTCATGCTTTCTGCTTTTCTTTTCAAGGTATTTTAATGCATAATCTAAATTATTTTTGTTAATTAATGCACCTTCTATTGTGGTCTTTAATGTAAACACCTTATAACGCAATAAATAATCATGAATAGCAATCATTAATTCATCATAATTAGAATCATTACAACTATAATATGGCTTGTAATAACGAACCTTTAATTTATCTGCCATATTAATAATTCGCATGTGTAAATGATGTAAGTACTCACTGTTATCTTTTTTATTTCTAAAAAGGAACTTTTCTTTGTCGTTTTGAAAGTATTCATTTTTCAATTCAAATTTTTGCTTTGTACTGTTAAATTGTATTGTTTTATCCGCATCTATTAAACAAATATACGGTATTTTAGACTTGTTTTTCTGCGGATTCATGATGTTTAATATTGGTTCTTGAGACATAGCTTGAAAAACATCAATCTTTTTTAGTTGAGGAAAAAGTATTTGTAAATACGGATTTGAAAACAACTCCAGTTCTGTTTCACCTTCTACAAATAAAATCCTTTTAGAAAAATACGAATTAATATGATCATCAAGTACCCTATATTTAGAAGGTGGACTATATTGTTCGAATTTTTTCATTAAATTAACATATGTATAACAATTATACAATTTCACATTATATAAAGCCATATTTTCATAAGGAAGTACTTTTTTGATTAATCTTGCAGAATGCGTTGAAATAATAACACTAAGCTTATCATCTGTTATCATTATTGCTTCAGATAATTCGTCTACAAAATTAGGGTGCAAACTAATTTCTGGTTCATCTATAAGAACAACAGGTTCTTTCATTTTATTGCGTGCTATTTCGTTAATTGCTCTTAATAATAATTCAATATACTTTACAGAGTTAGTACCTGTTGAATAATAATTTAACTTTTTTCCTTTCTGAGTAATTGTCTGACCCGTAAAATATATTTTTGCAAGTGCAGTTGCAAAATCTTTTGTTGCTAATGGTACAACACTTAGTTCTGATGAATCAAAAATTGAGCTCACAGCTTTAATTTTATTAGTAGTTTCCGAACTAGTATCAACAATATTATGAATTTGATTTTCTATGTCTTTGCGTTCTAAATTTGACACTTTTGCAAGTTCTCCAAGTACATCCCATACTTTTGACCATTCATTTATATCCAAAGTACGTGTATCTATGTAAAAAAACGGAAAGAGATTTTTAATAATTACTCTTCGTTCATATGGTTCACTCCATTGAATTCCTTGACCTTTTATTTGTGATAATTGCAAAGAAAATGTTTTTTCTTTTTTTGAGGAAATTAAAGATATTATTGACTTAAAATAATCGATGTATTTTGATTTTTCATTCTGTTCATCAAAAATATTCTCATAATTATTTGCTTTTGCTTTAGAAATTTTCATAAAATTTGATAGATCAAAAGTTAATGTTATTTTCGCTTGATTACTAAATCTGTTATTAATATCAAAAATATTTTCACAGATTCTTTTTTCTGTTAAATTACTATAAAAATAATTAATCGCATCAAGGATAGTGCTTTTTCCTGTACCATTTGCACCTATTAAAGCGGTTAAATTATTTAAATCTATATCACATCGTTTAATAGACTTATAGTTTTCGATTCTAATATGGGTTATAGGCAAAATCTCACATCCTTATTAATGTAACAAGACTATAATTTTTACTATGCAAAATATAATTCAGCTAATAATATCATTAAAATTATACCATAAATTTTGTCGAATAGCAATAAATTAAACAATTATGAAAATATGCATTTTGCAAACGAAGCCTTCTGTAATTTCAGTATATAAGATTTTCAAAAATCATCAAATGTTATATACGCGAAATAGTGTAAAATAAGTTTGTATTTAAATGCATCAACAAAACATCCCGCTGTTCTTTTGAACAGCGGGATCCCTTGTCATACTCAATTATGACCTTTGATGGTCGAGGTGACAGGATTCGAACCTGCGGCCTCTTCGTCCCGAACGAAGCGCTCTACCAAACTGAGCCACACCTCGATAATTTCAACGGTTAATATTATAGCACACAAAAGCTGATTTGTAAAGTGGTTTTTGAAAATTTTGCCGATGCCCTTTGGGGTGGAATTTGTTGACAAGCGTGGAAATATTGAGTAAAATTATGTCAGACACTTACATCGGAGGAACTGATATGAAAAACAGAATTTTATGTATCCTTATGGTTTTGACTGTTGCTTGTTTTTCGGGGTGTGGATCGAATGATTTATACGAACAAGCCACTCTTCCTGATAAAATTGCAACTGAACAAGCAACCACTATTATGAATTGCTTTAAAACAGGTGAAACGGTCGAATTAAAAAATTCTTTTTGTAAAGCAGTTGCCAATACACATAATCTTGATGAAGAAATTAAAGAAGCTATACAATTTATTGATGGTGATATTATTTCCGATGGCAAATGGTATGCAATGTCAGAAGCTGGCTCATCTTGGGAAAACGGTAAGCAAATAGAGTGTCATATTTCACCAAGAATGAAAAATGTAGAAACAAGCTTAAATAAACAATATACTATTTCCTTCTTTGCATATGTCACTTATATGGATGATGAAGAATTAGTTGGTATTACAAGAATAACAGTAAGAGATACTGAAACAAATGAAACGTATATGATTGGAGAAGTAGTATAATAGAATGAAACCCAGATATATATATCATTAATATACAGATATATCTCATTCCCCAGCCCACACCCGTGGGCTTTTTCTTTTGCCTGTAATTGTCCAACCTATCCTCTGCATAGACTTGCAGAAAGGAGTGATTTTGTATGGGCAACAGTCACGGCGGTGACTTTATTATTGAGAGGAACGGCGAAAAGGTTATTGCGCTTGCGGGCAACCCAAACGTGGGCAAGTCCACGGTTTTCAATGCTCTTACGGGTATGAAGCAGCACACGGGCAACTGGACTGGCAAGACGGTACAGAATGCTCAGGGACGCTGTTCACGGAACGGCACTGACTACGTTATTGTTGATATTCCGGGGACATACTCCCTTATTCCTCATTCCGCAGAGGAAGAAGCGGCGAGGGACTTCATCTGCTTCGGCAGACCCGATGCGGTTGCGGTGGTTTGTGATGCGACCTGTCTTGAACGTAATCTCAATCTTGCTTTGCAGATTATTGAGGTTACGCCGAAAGTGGTGCTTTGCGTCAATCTTATGGATGAGGCTGAGAAAAAGAAGATACGAATTGACACGGCAAAACTGTCCGAAATGCTTGGAGCAGCTGTCTGTACGGCTTCCGCCCGTGACGGTGACGGAATTGAACAGCTTATGGAGTTGCTTCCCGAAGCTATGGGAAAACAGCGTGCTGAAATGCCCTGTGTGGAGTACCCTGAGGAAATTGAAAAGGCTTTGGGAAAGGTTACTCCTATACTGGAAAAGCTTTCGAGTGGCACGCTTCCCTGCCGCTGGCTTGCACTGAAGCTGTTGGAAAATGATGAGAATGTTGCTTCACAGCTTGCACTTTTTATGGGACGGGAAATTGCTGAAAACGACGAACTGATTGACGCGGTTTCGGCGGCACGGATTTTTCTTTCGGGGCACGGCATTACTGAGGAGAAGCTGTCCGATATTGTTACGGCGGCTTATGTGCGGCGGGGTGAGGAAATTGCCGAAAAATGCGTGACTTTTGAAAAAGAGAATTACTACGAACGAGACAGGCGGATTGACAAGGTGCTGACCCATAGATTTTGGGGAGTGCCGATTATGATTTTGCTGTTGCTGGGAATTTTCTGGGTCACGGTTGAGGGGGCAAACTATCCGTCGGCACTGTTGTCGAAAGGCTTGTTTGCGCTTGGTGACAGGCTTTCGGAGGGGCTTGTTTTTATGGGTGTGCCTGAGTGGGTGCGGAGTATGCTTATTGACGGGGTGTACCGCGTGCTTGCGTGGGTTGTGTCGGTAATGCTTCCGCCGATGGCGATTTTCTTTCCGCTGTTCACGCTGTTGGAGGACGTAGGCTATCTGCCCAGAATTGCCTTCAATCTTGACAAGGGTTTCCGTTGTGCGGGCACCTGCGGCAAACAGGCACTTACAATGGCAATGGGTTTCGGGTGCAATGCTGTGGGGGTAACGGGTTGCAGAATTATTGACTCGCCGAGGGAAAGGCTTATTGCAATTCTGACAAATGCGTTTGTGCCTTGTAACGGAAGATTTCCGACGCTAATTGCGATAATAACAATGTTCCTTGCGGCAGGGGGAGGCTTGCTTCAAAGCTTTACGGGAGTTGCAATTCTCACGGGGGTAATCGTGCTTGGTGTGCTTCTGACATTTGCGGTGTCAAAGCTTCTTTCGGTAACGCTTTTAAAAGGCGTACCGTCTTCGTTTACACTGGAGTTGCCGCCTTATCGCCGCCCGCAATTCGGCAAGGTCATTGTGCGGTCAATTCTTGACAGGACGGTTTTTGTGCTGGGACGTGCGGTTGCTGTTGCGGCACCTGCCGGCCTTGTGATATGGATTTTGGGCACGGTGCAAATTGGTAACATATCCTTGCTTATGTATTGTGCAGACTTCCTCGACCCCTTTGCGCAGTTCATCGGACTTGATGGAGTAATTTTGCTTGCGTTCATTCTGGGATTTCCCGCAAACGAAATTGTTGTGCCCATAATGCTTATGGCTTACACCGCTTCGGGCATGCTTGTGGAATACGAAAGCCTTGCTTCGCTGAAGTCAATTCTCGTTGAAAACGGCTGGACGGTTTCAACGGCGGTCTGCACAATGATATTTATGCTTTGCCATTTTCCTTGTTCAACAACCTGCCTTACGGTGAAAAAGGAAACAGGGAAATTCAAATGGACTTTTCTTGCGGCTGTAATTCCGACTGCCGTTGGAATAATTCTTTGCGCTTTGGTTAATGTTTTGCTGTGAAAATAAATTTCCACAGCGTAAAATCTGCGGTGTGGAAAAATACAGATTGTAAAATGTTGCAAAAAAATTATTTTTTGTAATTAGCAAAAAGCTCTTGACAAATACAAAGTTATATGATATTATATAAGGTAATCTATTTTTTGATTTTTGGCTTTCGTACGAAATTATTGAAATAAGTTGCAAAGTTTTTCGTTGTAAATTTCACTTAGTTTTCACTTTTGTTAGTCCAAAATCGCATAATAGCCAATTGTTTGGTGCTGTTTTTGTGCAGGTATACAAAAAGCAAAAATCTTACCAAAACCTGTTGACGAAGCTGGTAAAATAGGTTATAATAATATCGATGTTAGAAATCATCTAATTTCTTTAATTAAGTTTAACATCCGTTTTGTTGTCTCCTTTCTTTTGTTCTACACATATTTTACTTATCTCATTTAATCTTATTTTTGCAGGACACCGTTTGTCCTGCTATTTTTTTGCCCTTTTTTACTCCGTAAATTGACAAACAGCAATTGTTGGAGTATAATAATATAGTATTTATGTAAAATAACCTTTTAGGAGGAAAAGCTTGAAAATGAATTTTCAAGCTGTAAGTTTTATTTTCTTCGCTGACGCTCAGAATTTTCTGACGAAAACCATAAAACTTTGAAAGGAGGACATATTCCCAATGGGAATATGACTATTATTATGTCAAAGAAATTCTACATCACGACCCCGATTTACTATCCGTCGGGTAACCCACACATCGGTCACTGCTACACAACTGTTGCCTGTGACTCCATCGCTCGCTACAAGCGAATGCAGGGCTATGACGTAATGTTCCTCACAGGTACTGACGAACACGGTCAGAAGATTGAACAGAAGGCTGCCGAAAAGGGCGTTACACCAAAGCAGTATGTTGACGAGATTGTTGAAATCTTCAAGAATCTCTGGTCTTATATGAATATCAGCTACGACAGATATATCCGTACAACTGACGACTACCACGTTGAAGCTGTACAGAAAATCTTCAAGGCTCTCTATGACAAGGGTTACATCTACAAGGGTGAATACACAGGCAAGTACTGCACACCTTGTGAAAGCTTCTGGACAGACTCCCAGCTTGTTGACGGCAAGTGCCCCGACTGCGGACGTGAGGTTGTTGAAGCTAAGGAAGAAGCATACTTCTTCAAGATGTCCCCATTCGCTGAGAGAATTGAAAAGCTCCTCACAGAAACTGATTACCTCAGACCAAAGACACGTGCTACAGAGCTTGTAAACAACTTTATCAAGCCGGGCCTTGAGGACCTCTGCGTTTCCCGTACAACCTTCAAGTGGGGCGTTCCTGTTTCCTTCGATGACAAGCACGTTGTCTACGTCTGGATTGACGCGCTTTCCAACTATATCACAGCCCTCGGCTATGAAAACGGCGCTCACGATGATTACAGCAAGTTCTGGCCTGCTGATGTGCATATGGTTGCTAAGGACATTATGCGTTTCCACGCTATCATCTGGCCTGCAATGCTTATGGCTCTTGAACTTCCGCTTCCTGAGCACCTCGCTGTTCACGGCTGGATTACCTTCAACGGACAGAAGATGTCAAAGTCTATGGGCAACGTTGTTGACCCATTTGTACTTGGTCAGCGTTATGGTGCAGATTCAATCCGTTACCATATTCTCCGTGAAATGGCTATCGGCGCAGACAGCTCATTCTCCAACGAAATTATGATCAACCGTATCAACTCTGACCTCGCAAACGGTCTTGGCAACCTTGTTTCCAGATCTGTTGCAATGGTTATCAAATACTTTGACGGAACACTTCCTGCAGAAAAGCAGGCAGGCGAATTTGATGACGCTCTCATCGATGCAGTAAAGGCTCTCCGCCCTGCTGTTGATGAAGCTGTTGAAAACACACAGCTCAACGTTGCACTTACTGAAATCTTCAAGGTTGTTTCCGCTGCAAACAAGTACATCGACGAAACAACTCCTTGGGTACTCGCAAAGGACGAAGCAAACAAGCCAAGACTTGCAGCTGTTCTTTACAACCTCCTTGAAGCAATCCGTGTTACAACAACACTCCTCTCCGCATTTATGCCGACAGATATGCCTAAGGTATGGGAGCAGATCGGTGCAGGCGCTGAACACGTTACCTATGAAAAGTCCGCTGAATTCGGTGTACTCCCTGCTGATGTAACTGTAAAGAAGGGCGATGTTATCTTCCCACGTATCGACGTTGACAAGGAAATTGATGAACTTAACGCTCTTATTATGGCTGCCGCTCCAAAAGAAGATGAGGACAAGGCTAATCTTGTTCCGATTTCAGAAGCAATCGGTATTGACGATTTCTGCAAGGTTGATATGAGAGTTGCAGAGGTTAAGGAATGTGAGAAAATTCCTAAGGCTAAGAAGCTTCTGAAGCTTCAGCTCGACGACGGCTTCGGCACTCGTCAGGTCGTTTCGGGTATTGCAAAGTGGTACGAGCCTGCTGACCTTATCGGCAAGAAGGTTATCGTTGTTGCAAACCTTTCACCTGCAAAGCTCTGCGGTGTTGAATCAAATGGTATGATTGTTGCCGCTTCTGTCGGTGAAGACGCAAAGGTTATCTTTGTTGACAAGGATATTCCTAACGGTTCAAAATTAAGCTAAAACAAAAAGGTCAGAACATTTCAGGGCAATGACCAAATAAAAGTAATCAAGGGTACCGAGCCACAAACTCGATACCCTTGATTTTGTTTATTACGGATTGATAGGGACAACACCCTTGATTCCGACTTGTTGCTTTTAGTCGTAAATCATATCGCATTTGCGTATTGCCTTTGTTGGACAAGCATCTGCGCAGGCACCGCATGCGTTGCAAAGGCTGTAGTCAATTCTTGCAAGGTTGTTTTCAACGTGGATCGCACCCTGTTCACACTTCTTTTCGCAAAGCTTACAGCCGATACAGCCGCTTGAACAGTTGGAGCGTACAATCTTGCCGATTTCCGTTGAGGAACAGCACACATCGATTTTCTTGTCGATGTCACGAAGCACGATAATGTTGTTCGGACAGGCTTTCATACACATTCCGCAGCCTATACACTTGGATTTGTCAATTCGTGCAAGACCGTCCCTGATGATGATGCCGCCCTCTGTGCAGACAGCCGCACAGTCGCCGAAACCGAGACAGCCGTGTGTACAGATTTCAGAGCCGTTGTAGAAACGGTTTGCAGCCTTACAGGACTGGACGCCCTGGAATACGTATTTGGATTTTGTAGCGTTGCAGTCGCCGTTACAGAGGACAACCGCAACCTGCGGCATAACCGCTCCTGCTTCCTTGCCCATAATAGCGGCGATTTTCTTTGCGCAGTCGTTACCGCCGGGCTTACACATATTAAGCTCAGCGCCGCTGTTTACGATTGCGTTTGCGTAGTCGGAGCAGCCAGAAAATCCGCAGGCGCCGCAGTTTACCTGAGGGAGTGCCTCGCTGATTGCTTCAACACGCTCGTCAACCTTGACCTCGAAAATTTTGGAGCATACCGTCAGCAGAATTCCTGCCGCAAGACCGATTGCCGCAAAAACCAGCATCGGTAAAATGTATGTTGACATAACAATTCGTTCCTTTCCTTTGGATTAACCGAAAAGTCCCGAGAAGCCCATGAAGCTTACCGACACGATTGAAGCGGCGATAAGTGTTGATGGGATACCCTTGAAGGTTTCGGGAATATCGGAGCTGTTCACTCTTGAACGTACACCGCTGAAGATTACGAGTGCAATTGTAAAGCCAAGGCCTGCGCCGAGAGCATTTACGATTGACTGGAGCATATTGTAGCTGTTGTCGATGTTGAGGATTGTAACACCAAGCACCGCACAGTTTGTTGTAATAAGTGGCAGGTACACACCAAGCGCATTGTACAGGGACGGAACTTTCTTCTTCAAAATCATTTCAACCAGCTGTACAAACAAAGCGATGATAAGGATAAAGGCGATTGTTTTCAGGTATTCAAGTCCCATAGGAACAAGAATGAGTGAGTAGATGAGGGTTGTGCAGATTGTTGCGCAAATCATTACGAAGGTTACTGCCGCACCCATACCAACGGCGCTGTCAAGCTTTTTCGACACGCCCAGAAACGGACAGATACCCATAAACTTCGACAGTACGAAGTTGTCAACAAGCATTGCACTAAGCAGGATTACAAGTAATTCTTTCATTATTCGTTACCCTCCTTGCAAGCTAATTCTTTATTGAATGTAGGACAATTCTTTGCGTTCGGACAAGCCGCACAGCCGATTTCCTGCGGTGGCTTCTTGTTTGCAATCTTGTTTACAAGAGCGATGATTACGCCCAGTGTGAAGAAGCCGCCTGCGGGCATAATGAACAGAGTCATTGTTGAAGGCAGGTGAAGGTCAAGACCCATCCACTGACCTGTGCCGAGGATTTCACGGATTGTACCCATTGTGAAAAGTGCAAGGGTAAATCCAAGACCCATTCCAAGACCGTCGAGTGCGGATTTGAGTACATTGTTCTTTGAAGCGAAAGCTTCCGCACGTCCGAGAATGATACAGTTAACTGTGATAAGTGAAAGGAACAGACCAAGGCTGTCATAAAGAGCGGGTATGTAGCCTTTCAGGATAAATTCGATAAGTGTTACGAAGCTTGCGATTACAACGATGAAGCAAGGCAGACGAACAGCCTTCGGGATAATGTTTTTCAGCAGGGAAATAACGATATTGGAGCAGATGAGAACGAAGGTTGTTGCAAGTCCCATACCGATACCGTTGGAAGCCATTGTAGTAACGGCAAGGGTCGGACACATACCGAGGAGAGTTACGAGAGTAGGGTTTTCCTTTATGATACCTTTGGTAAGCTCATAAAGATTGCCTTTTTTCTGTTCAGCCATTACTCTGCACCTCCGTTCATCAGATTATATGCCGCAAGCGCGGTTTTTACAGCGTCATACATACCGTTTGAGGAGAATGTTGCGCCTGTGATTGCGTCAAGAGTAAAAGTGTTTCCGCTGTCTGTGGCAGTAGCCGCAAGTTCACGTTCAAGGGAGTCGATTTCAGCACGGCTTCCCCATACAGCCTTAGCTTCAACAGGCTCGGTGTCTTCCTTTGCGGTTGTTTGTTCGTAAGTTACCCCGCTGAATTGACCGAGGAAACCAACGTCCTGAACCTTGGTGCCAAGACCCGGAGTTTCGCCGATTGTCATTATGGATACGCCCTTGACAGAGCCGTTTTCGTCAAGTCCCACGAGGACATGAAGTCCGCCCTTTGAGTAGCCGTCAGCGGTAATTTCGAATGCTGTGTATTTTCCGTCTGAAAGAATTGATGTTACTCCGTCATAGGTGCGGACTGTTCCGTCGTTGTTGAGGAGCATTTCGAAATCCTCGAAATGTCCGTAAACGTCGGTAAGACCCGTCTGGAGCTTTTCTGTAATAATGCCTGTGTTGTCAACATAGGTTGCCTCGTAAGCCGCAACAAGAAGTCCGCAGGTAATAAGGCAAATCAGAGTAAGCACAAGAGGCGGTTTGATTTTTTCTTTAAAAAACATACTGCGGTTACTCCTTTCCTTCAGATTTTGCAGGCTTTTCAGGCTTCTTTGCGCCGAAAGGCTTTGTAAGTGTAAGCTTGTCGATATATGGTGTAAGCAGGTTCATAAGAAGAATTGCAAAGGAAACACCCTCAGGGAAGCTGCCGAAATTACGGATAATAAAGGTCATAAGCCCGCAGCCGATACCAAAGATGATTTTGCCCTTTGTTGTAACAGGAGTTGTTGCGTAGTCGGTTGCCATAAAGAATGCGCCGATAAGCAGACCGCCTGCGAGCACGCCGTAGAGAGTTTCAACAGCGCTTCCTGTGTAAATGAATGTCAGCAGGGCAAAAGAGCCGATGTAAGCAACAGGAGTTGCCGCGGAGATAATCCCTGTTACGATAAGGAAGATACCGCCTGCGAGGAGCGCCGCAGCACAGGTTTCACCGATACAGCCGCCTGTTTCGCCAAAGAACATTTCGCCCATTGTGAATGGCGCCATTGTGTAATTTGCACCGCCCTCTGTGTAGCTGAGCCAGCTTGCTGTGAGCGGTGTTGCACCCGTTGTAACGTCCACAACATCTGTGTACCAGTATGGAACAACCCAGTTTGTCATACTGTCGGTAAAGGACAGCATAAGGACAATTCTTGCAGCAATGGCAGGATTAGCGAAGTTCTGACCGATACCGCCGAAAAGCTGCTTGATGATTACGATAGCGATGAAGCTGCCGATTACAGCAATGTAAATCGGAGTTGTTGCAGGAAGGTTCATACCGAGAAGAAGTCCCGTAACAACTGCGGAAAGGTCGGAAACCGTCTGGTCACGCTTCATTATTTTTCTTGAAAGCGCCTCAAAGGCAACGCTGGAAATCACGCACACCGCAAGCACAGCCGCAGCTCTCGGTCCGAAGAACACACAGCCTGCAACTGCTGACGGAAGAAGTGCGAGAATAACCATCAGCATAATCTTCGCCGTGGACATCGTTGTTGCACGGTGCGGTGACGGCGATACAAATAATCCGTTCATATAATCAGTTCCTTTATGTAGATTTTTGTTTTACTTTCTTGGAATAAGTGTCTTAGCAAGCTGATTGATTTCAGCAAGCGGTCTGTGTGCGGGACACGCATAAGAACAACAGCCGCAGTTCATACAAAGCATTACCTTCAGCTTTTTCAGTTCTTCAACATCCTTTGCGTTGTATGCCTTTTCAATCATCAGCGGCATAAGTCCGAAAGGACAGGTTCTCACGCATTTTCCGCATCTGATGCAGGCGGTTGTCTTTGGTGATTCGCCGTTGCGGAAAGCAAGGATTGCGTTGGTTGTCTTTGTAACAGGCTGTTCCGTGTCGAAAAGGCACATACCCATCATCGGGCCGCCGTAAAGGATTTTCTTGGCGTCTTCAGCCTTGCCGTGGGCAAGAAGCTCGGAAACCCTTGTACCGATTGGTACGAAGTAGTTGCCCTTGTTTTCGGTAACAGCGTCGCCGTCAAAGGTAATTCTTCTCTTTACGAGAGGAATACCGTCCTGGGAGTAGCGGTAGATATGGGAAACTGTTGAAACGTTCATAACCATTACACCCTGATGTGACGGAAGCTCGCCTTCTGCAACAATTCTTCCAGTTGCGGAATAAACGATAACCTTTTCAGCACCCTGCGGATACTCGGCAGGAAGAGTAATAATATCAATCGAACCGATTTCAGCGGTTTTCTTCTTCATAAGCTCGATAGCGTCAGGCTTGTTGTTTTCGATACAGACCTTGCACATCGGAATGCCCATATATTTCTGAACAAGGAGAATACCCTCGATAATATCATTGGGATTTTCCATAAGCTCACGGTAGTCGCTTGTTATGTACGGCTCACATTCTGCTGCGTTGATTACGAGAGTATCAACGGGAGTCTTTGCTGGGTCGTAGTTAAGCTTTACGTGAGTAGGGAAGCCTGCGCCGCCCAGACCCGTAAGTCCGCAGTCACGTACAGCGGCAATAAGGGACTGTCTGTCATTGATAATCGGAGGACGCAGGTCAGGACATACCGTCTGGTTGCCGTCCGTTTCGATTACAACCGCCTTGCAGACTGAGCCGTTGGGGAGCAGGTAGTCGGTTACGTCCGTAACCTTACCAGAAACGGAAGAATGGATAGGTGCAGACATAAACGCACCCGAGTCGCCGATTTTCTGACCCACAGTAACCTCGTCTCCCTTTTTCACAAGGCAGTCGCAGGGTGCGCCCATATGCTGTGACATAGGAATTATCACGCTTTTCGGAAGCGGAAAATCAATCGTTTCGCACTTCTTGGTACCCTTATTGTGAGCAAGGTGAATACCGTTAAGCTTGTTCATTTATAATAACCTTCCTTCTGAAATATATATGTATATTTATTTCTTCAATACCCTTTCAATCTGCGGGAAAACCGCTTTCAGCACAATGCCCGTGCAGACACCCGCCGCAATTGAGCTTACCGCAAGTATGGGAGCGTATGCGAAAATTGCTCCCGTGCCCAGTATGACCCTTGCCGCCAGAAGCTGACCGAGGGTGTGGGCAATTGAACCGAGTACGCTTATTAATATGTATGTTGCGTTTGATTTTTTGAACAGCAAAGCTGTTACCCCAAAGGCAAGTGCGCCGCCGCAAAGGGACAGCATCCCTGCGGAAAAGCCTCTTGTCAGAAAGACAAAAGCCGCTTTCAGTATGACCAGCAGCGCCGCTGAGGGGAGGTTGATGCTGAGGATTGCCGCCATAATTACTATGTTTGCAAGTCCCACTCTCATTCCCGCAGGCAAAGCCGCCGACAAAATGCTTTCTATAAGGTTCAGCGCCGCAGTTGCCGCAAAAAGTATACCCATTACCGCAACGTATCTTGCCGCCGAAACCTTTTCGGGTTTTAATCTTATCATTTCAGTACCACGTCTAAATCGCTCTGTTCGTTGTTTTCAATCGTCACCGCCGCCTTGTTGGGCACGCATACGATTACCTCGCCGCTTCGGGAGATTGAGCCTGTACGCATACAGGTGTGGTCGCCACAGTTGCTTTCGGTAACGGAAATTGCGTCGTCCGCAACGGTGAAAGTCATTCCCTCGAATTCGGGAAAGGTGTAGTCGCCGCTTTTGTCAAGTTCAAGTTGTGCAACAACCTTGTCGCCGCATTTTATAACCGCATAGCCGCCGTTGTCCGCAAGCTTCGGGATAAACACACAAGCCAGAGCAAGAATTATTATCAGAACTATTATTATAGTATCGCGTTTGTTTATGACTTTTCTTTCTTTATTTTCCATAAGTGTAACCACTGTTTTCATCAAGTGTAAAGCCGTCGCAGTCGGTGTGGACTATGCCGTTCACATCAGCGGCAATAAGCTCGAATTCCTCATAAGCAAGCCATTTGTCAAGCTCATCTGTACCCTGAATGTAAATCAGCGTCGAGAGAAAGTCGGACATTATTCCGCCGTCAGCCGTTTCAGCAGGAATTACCACCGTAACAGATGTAAGGTCGGTTTCGGCAGGGCAGCCTGTTTCCATATCAAGAATGTGGCTGTAACGTTTTCCGTCGGCTTCAAAAAATCTCTCGTAGCCGCCGCTTGTTGAAATAAATGCGGCATCCGTTTCGATTATTCCAAGGTAACCCTCCGCCTTGTCGGGATTTGTCACTCCCGCACGGAATTTACCGTTTGGTTTCTTACCATACAACAGGGTTGACGAACCGAGGGAAACGGTTGCATACTTTGTATCGGACGCTGTGAGAAGCTCGTAGGCCTTGTCGCAGGCATAGCCTTTTGCAACAGCGCCGAAGTCCAGCTTTGTTGTTTCGGTAAAGCTGTCATCTGCGGAAATTTTTGTAAGCGCTTCCAGTATTTCGCTTTCCGTCGGTACCTTCGGAGTGTCGGTTGAAATACCCCACAAAGCTGTCAGTTCACCGCAGGCTACGTTTATTCCCGTGCCGTATTTATTCGTAAGCGAAAGACTTTTTTCAACGCAGTCGGAGTAAGCGTCATCATCGGGAAGTTGCACTGCTTCGGTTGTGTAACAAAGTCTGAATGAAGTGTCAAGGTCAGCGTGAATTTGTGTAAGCGCTTTCATTGTTTCCTTCGAATTACTCCCACAGATAATCGTGTGGGAGTAGGTGTCAAAAAGAAAGTCGGAATTTTCGGCAACAGTATCCGTTACGCCGCAAGAAGCCAGCATCAGCACAGCTGACGCAGCAGCAGTTATTCTGCTGAAACGGAAATTTGCCATAGGTAATTCACTTCCTCGGTATATCATTCATATTTATTTTACAATAATCCGTCAACACAGTCAATACAACGTTAAAATAATAACAGTAAACCGTCATTTTGACAAAAATGCCTCTCTCAAATTGTGTATCAAAGCAATAGAATTATACTCAAAGTATAATTGCAAAATGTTATTATTGTGACAAAAAAATTTTTGGGTTTTTTCAGAAAAAATTGAGGTTTTTTATTAAAGTTTTTTTCGGTGGTGCCGATAAAACTAATAGAGGGATTTTATATCGCTGTAACTATGTCTGCGCGCCAACGCAGAAATGAAAGGACGGGATTATTTTTATGGAGATTAAGAATTATGGTTCAGCAGTATCCGCGTATGTGAAGAACGCATACGAACCCGCTAAGAAGAAAATCACTGCGCCAACAGTGAAAAACACAGACAAGGCCGAATTTTCCGCAGCTTCAGGAGCAGGCGCTCTGGCTAATGCAAAGGCTTCCGCCAAGAAGACCGTTGAAAGCTTCGCTTCACCTGAAAGAATTGCTGCTCTCAAGGCTATGATTGCTGACGGCTCTTACGACATCTCTGCTGATGATGTTGCCGCTTCAATTTTCGAGGGTTAATAAGGGATAAGATTTGAATTATACAGATTGTAATATTTTTGTATAATTATACGAAAGGAAAAATATTATGCCCGATTACAACAAGTTAATTGCTTTTTTTGATGAGTACATCACTCATTACAAAGAGTTCCTTCAGTTTGAATATCTGAAGCTTGATATGATAAACAACAATCAGATTGAAAAGCTGAGCAAATCACTTTCCACAGAACAGGCTCTTATTATGAAAACAAACGCTTACGAAACAAAGCGTGTCAAGCTGCTTGAAGGTATGACAGGTACATTTGCCGAGATTGCTGCAAATGCTCCGTCTGAATACAGCGGCAGACTTACCGAGCAGCATAAGGAGCTGTCGGAAATTGTTTTCAGAATAAAGGAACTCAACGATGCAGCGAATATTACAGTCACCGAAAGACTGAAAAAAATCCAGAGGAAAACCGCAGAGCTTGACGTTTATGACGGCAAGGGTACATTGAAGCGTGAGCATGCATCACGTCTTGCGATTTCCAAAAATGTTTGAGAAAGGACTGATATAAATGGCATCAAGCTTTTTAGGTCTTTATGTTCAGCGTGAAGCGCTCCTTATCTCTCAGAAGGCGCTGGATATTACAGGCAACAATATTTCAAATATAAATACACCCGGTTACACAAGACAGAGAGTTGATATCTGCTCTGTTGCAAATGTAAAGGGCTCACTTGGCTACAATTCATCAATTACTCTCGCAGGCAAGGGTTCTGAGGCAGTAGGTGTTGCACAGATCCGTGACAGGCTTCTTGACACAAAGGTAAGAAATTACAGCGGCGACCTTTGCGATGTAGGCATGAAGATGTCTACACTTTCCGATGTTGAGGACGTTTTCGATGCAATCGAAACTGACGAATTGGGCGCAAGCTTTGCGGCAATAGTTAACCAGTTCAAGGAATCCCTCCAGAGTTTTTCCGTTGATAACGCAGACCGCTCTGAAATGGCTAACATTGCTATCAATAACGCTGAAAGCCTTGTTCAGGCAATCGTTGGCTACGATTCAAAGCTTACTGATATTTCCGAACAGGTTCTCGGTGATACACAGGCTACTGTTGACAGAGTGAACGCAATTTTTGCTGAAATGGGCAGCCTCAACAAGCAGATCAAGGACGCATATATTTCAATGGGTTACGTTGAAAGCGACGAGGGTAATT
Organism: uncultured Clostridia bacterium; assembly: GCA_937891895.1. Classification (GTDB taxonomy): domain Bacteria; phylum Bacillota; class Clostridia; order Oscillospirales; family Ruminococcaceae; genus RGIG8773. Next base: position 22,061 of record CALATN010000186.1, on the reverse strand, counting down.
ACCACGTTATGAACGATTACGGTCCTCTTGAACTGAAGGACCAGTTCCACAGCCTTCTTGATGAGCTTTCCCAGTACGGCAATATGCACGTTACCGAAGAAAACGACGGTACATTCAGGGTGGAATTCGCAAATCAGCTTGTTGTTTCAAATGACAAATACGCGCAGATGGCTACTACTCTTGAGCAGCCTGAGCCGACAGAGCTTGGTTTTGAAATTTCTCAGGTTCAGTATGACGCTGACGGAGATATCATCGGCGGTCTTTACGATAAAGATGACTGGTACGATATGAACGTTCAGTTCGGTACAGGCGGAAACGAACAGATTCTCGTAAGAAACGGTCACGCAGGTGCTACTGTTGATATTACGGGCAAGAATGACAAGGGTGTATATATCCTTGATACAGGCTCACTCAGAGGCAGCCTTGACGTTTACAACGGCAGAGGCATTTATGCAGAAGGTGCAGAGCCTAACGCTTATCAGGGTATCGAATATTACCGCGATATGCTCAATTCCTTTGTTAGAACTATGACAAACGAAATGAACGGCATCTTTGCAGGCTACGGCGAAATTTTCACTTACGAAAACGCTGACGGCAATGCAGATTTCAGAACAGCAGCCGAAAATTTCAGAGTTGCTGATGACTGGGAGGATTACCCTGAGCTTATTTCCAATCCGACAAAGGCTAACGAGTTTGCTGAGCTCGATAACACATACATCCAGAAGATGCTTGGCGTTCTCGGTTCCCCTCAGGAATACGGCAACGGTGTTGTAAGCGACCCTCAGGAATTTACTCCTGAAAAGTTTGTTGCTCATATCTGCGACAACCTCGGTTCTCAGGTTGAGTATGAAACAGGTGTATACAACGCGACAGACATTATGCTCACAAGCGTTGAAACCGCAAGAAGTGAAGTAATGGACGTAAGTATGGACGAAGAGGGTATCAATATGATGAACTACCAGAAATGGTATAACGCTATTTCCCGTATGATCACAACCCTCGATGAAGCCCTTGACAAGCTTATCAACGGCACAGGCCGCGTTGGTCTGTAAGGCTTGAAGCAGGAGGAATAAACCTATGAGAGTTACCAATAACATTACTACTGGTCAGTTTCTGAGAAATAACAGAAGAACTCTTACTTCAATGCTCAGAAGCCAGAACAGAATTACTACACAGCGTAAGTTCAACAGAGTTTCCGAAGATTCTGTTGAAGGAAGCAAGGCAATGACAATCCGCCGTCAGCTTCGTGACCTCGATATCTACGAGGATAACCTCAGCACATCAAAGGAAATCTTTGCTGCTGCCGAGTCAAACCTTTACACTGTTGCTCACGATATTTACATCAATCTTGAAGAAAAGCTCGTAACAGCTACAAACGACACCTATGATGCGTTTGACCTTGATATTATAGCAGCTGAGGTTGACCAGCTTGCTGAGCAGATGGTAAATACAATGAATATCGACTTTGCGGAAAGACAGCTTTACGGCGGAACAAGCAACGGCAAGACTCCTTTCGCAATTATCGAAGAAGCGGCAGTTGACGCTAACGGCGACCCTGTTCTTGATGATGCAGGCAATGCTGTTATGAAAAAGTTTGTAACATATAACGGTGTTAAGCTCAACGATTCCAATGACCCAAGCACGTTCCCGGGTTCAAATCCGATTTATGTTGATATCGGTCTTGGTATCAGATACAATGATAATTACGAGGTTGATGCTCAGACGGCACTGGATATTTCCCTTAACGGTGCGGAAATTACAGGCTGCGGTGTGGCAGATGACGGATACAGTATGAACCTTATCCAGCTTACACTGGATGCTGCTGTGGCAATGAGAAACAATGACAGAACCACTGTCAACGCTATCATTGACCGTGCAAACAATGCAAACAATCATATCCTTACACAGATTGCAAAGCTCGGAACAAAGCAGAACAGCATTGACTTCCAGCTGAGTAAGACAGAGGATTACAGATTTAACCTCAAGGAAAGACAGAATCTTGTTGAAGGCACAGATATGGAGGAGGAAATCATCAATTACGAGGCAGTTATGGCGGCTTACGACGCTTCACTTCAGATTGGTGCACAGCTTCTCCCTAAGAGTATTTTCGATTTCATCTGATCGGATATACTATATTTAATTTAATGGATTAAAATTTATTGAAGAGCGGCAGGGATCGCCGCTCGGGAAGGCGGTAATAATATGGAGCAGCTGTTAAGTATTAAGCAAGTTCCAATCAAGGTTGAAGTCAATGTTCAGAGAGCAGAGCTTAAACCTATTGACAACTCAAGTGCACCATCAGTACAGGTTTCCGCAAAGCAGGGAGGCGGGTTAAGGGTTGAGGCTAACCCTTACAGAGTTGATCTTTCCGAAGCGAGAAAGTTTGACTCATTCGTTCCGTCAGCAAACAGCACGAGCAGTTTTTCCCTTACTTATGAGGCAATTGCAAGAATTGCAGAAGGCGGTCAGACTCAGGGCGCAGACAACAGCCAGTTTGCTGCGCAGAAGTCCAAGAGCATTGAAGCAGTTCTTCAGTCACTTCCAAAGGGCAAGAACAATGCTGTAAGCTATTCTGACGGTACACTCAGCATCAATTATCAGATGATGGGCAACAATCCTGTTGATATTCAGGCTGATATGGCAGGATTTGAATTCGTTCCGGGCAGCATTGAGTTTGTTGTAACTCAGATGCCTGAGGTCGATATCGAATATCTCGGTGAACCAATTTACTTCCCGAGAAGCGCTTCCCCGAATTACGAAGCACCCCTTGATGTAATGGCATAAGCCTTTTTCATACGGGCAGAAAGGAAACAGTACAATGATTATTAAAACAAGAGATTTCGGTGAGCAGATTATTTCCGAGGATAAGATAATCAACTTTCCTCACGGAATTTTCGCTTTTGAGGACGAACGCCGCTTTATAATGCTCTCTCCTTTGGGTGAGGATAAGTTCCCTGCATGGCTTCAGAGCGTTGATAATGAAAATCTTTGCTTTATAGTTTATGCACCTGAGCAGATTGTTGAAAATTATTCAATAACAGCGGACGCTGAAAGTCTTGCTGCTGCAGAGCTCGGCGAGAATGAAGAGCCGCAGTATCTTGTGCTGGCGGTTGTTCCCGAGGAATACAAGGAAACAACTGTTAACCTGAAAAGCCCTATTCTTATCAATCCAGATAAGATGCTGGCAGTGCAGACTATCGCTGCTGAAAATTATCCGATTAAGTTCCCTATCTTCAAGAAGGAGGGAGAATAATGCTGGTCATAACCCGTAAAAGCAACGAGGGCGTACGCATCGGCGATACAATTACCGTAACTGTTGTGGAAACTTCCAGAGACAGGGTTAAAATCGGCATTGACGCTCCTGCAGATGTAAGAATTATCCGAAATGAGCTTTTTGATACGGAAAGATTCAATATTCAGGCAGCAGTGCATAAGCCTGCAGCAGACCTGCTTTCACTGCTTCGCAGTCAGCAGGATATCTGAAAATAAAATGAAAGGGCGGTAATGATATGTCAACAATTCGTGAAACCAACAGAATGGCAGGACTTATGTCAGGCCTCGATACAGAAGAACTCGTTAAGGCGATGTCAGCCAATACAAAGGCTCGTCTTAATTCACAGAAGCAGAAGCTTCAGAAGCTTGAATGGAAGCAGGAAAGCTATCGTTCAATAATTTCAAAAATCTCCGACTTCAAGAGCAAATATCTTGATATTCTCGGCAAGGAATCAATTAAGGCAAATTCCGTTATGAAGAAGTGTACAGCTGCTTCCTCAAACGATAAGATTATTTCCGCAACTGCTTCCGCAGGTGCAACGGCCGCAAAATATACAATTTCCAAGGCAACAGCCGCAACATCTGCAACTGTTAATTCAAACGGTGCTGTTTCAAATGGTGCTGTAAAGCTTGATTTTTCAAAGGCAGAGGCAGGAAAGAGCTACACTGTTGAACTCAATTTCGACGGTGTAACAAAGAAAATGACATTTACAGGCGGCTCCGATATCGAAGCTACAAAGGCTAATTTCCTTGACGCTGCAAACAGAACAATGTCCGACTATATGAACTCTGCTCAGGGCTTCAAGTTCAAGGACGGCACATCTACTCTTCAGTTTGATGGCGGAAATGATGGCGTGTATCATACATTCGGTGTAGGCGCAGGTGAGGCAGTAGGTCTTTCCTTCAATTCCTCAAGTAAGATTACAACAGCTTCTACCCTTGATTCCATTGATTTCAGTGAAAATCTTATTCCTGGTTCTGACGGAAAGTATAAGTTCAATATCAATGGCATTGATTTTGAAGTTGACGGTCATACAACAGTAGGCGCACTTATTGATAAGGTAAACAACTCTAATGCCGGCGTAAAGCTTTCCTTCAGCAGTGTTGCTCAGAGCTTTGAGCTTGCTACAAAGGATACAGGTGCAGCTGCTGAAATCAATATGTCACAGTCAAGCGGCAACCTGCTTAACTCCCTGTTCAATATTGATTCCAATACTCTTACCACAACAAATGCAGATAAGGGTTCTATTGAATACAAGGAAATCAATGGCGATTTCAGCGTAGGCGTAACATCGGCAATTCTCAACACTCTCAAGAAGGGCTTCGACATTCCTAAGGAGGGTGACCTTGATTACGATAAAAAGGTTGATGCGTACAAATATAACTTCTCTCTTACTGTTGGTGACAAGACCTACGATAATATTGAAATTGACCTGAGTGCTCTCAAGAAGAAGGATGATGACGAAACCTATACTTCTGAAGAAATAGGAACAGCTATCAATGATGCTTTTGCAGCAGCAGGTGTTACAGATGTAACATTCAGTCTCAATGATGACGGAAAGCTCAAGGTAAGCTCCGATAAGGTTGTAACCTTCGGCGATAATGATTTTTATATTGCAGATGGCACAACAAACGAAGAAACAAAGAAGGCTGACGCTTCCTATGTTGTTGCTGAAAATGTTACTTCAATGACATTCAACGTAAACGGCGTAGAAAAGGTTGTAAATGCAAGCGGCGACAGCATCAGAATGCAGGATCTCATTGATGCGGGTATCGTTACACTCGACAGCAAGGGCGGAATTACAGCAGCTGCTGACCTCGATGGCGTAAGCGATGAAGCCAAGGCTTTCCTTAATGATGTTTTCAAGAAGGATACAGGTGTTCAGGGCGCAAATGATACTGATGCGTTCAAGGCTTTCGGTACAAACAGCTCAATCACAGTAAGCAGTGACGGAGAAAACTTCGTTACATATACAAGTGCTTCAAATTCCTTCAACTTTGACGGAACAAACATCAACCTTTCCAATGCCAAGAATTTTGATGCAGGAAATGTTGAAGAAGACTATATCACAATCGACACTACAAGAGATACAAGCAGCATAAAGGATACAATCGTAAAGTTTGTTGATGATTACAACAAGATTCTCGAAGAGCTTTACGGTGAAGTTACAACTGCTCGTCCTAAGTCAAGCGGTGCTTACTATGATCCTCTTACAGAGGAACAGAAGGAAGAAATGTCCGATGAAGAAATTGAAAAGTGGGAAGAAAACGCAAAGAAGGGTCTTCTCTATCGTGACAACAGCGTACAGAGATTCCTTTCTGATTTCAGAGGAGCAATGTCTTCCGCAGTTGACGGTATGACTCTTGCTTCTATGGGTATCACACTCACAAAGAGCTGGTCTGATAACGGCAAGCTTGAAATTGACGAAAGTAAGCTTGATAATGCTATTGCAACATATGGCGATAAGATTGCTGATTTCTTCACATCTGAAAATGGTCTTGCTGCAAAGCTTGAAAAGTCAATTGACAACGCTATTTCTACAAAGACCAGAAACTATGGTTATCTCACATCCCTCGCAGGTATGAAGAATACCAAGACTGATACAGATAACCAGATTTTCAGACAGATGGAATCCATCCAGAGCATTATCGACAGACTTACAGACAGATATGAAGAAGAACAGAGCAGCTACTGGCAGCGTTTTACTGCACTTGAAAAGTATATGGCTCAGGCTCAGCAGCAGCAGTCCTACTTTATGCAGGGCACATATTAACAGTAATTTCCTGAAAGGATTTGTATTATGATACAGCAGAATCCATACCAGAAGTATATGCAGCAGTCAGTTTCGACAATGACACCGGGGCAGATGGTTGTTGCACTTTATGACAAGGCAATAACAGAGCTTAACAAGGCTATATACTTCATAGAAGAGGAACCGAGTATTCCTAAGGCTCATAATTCGATAACAAGAGTTGCTGATATAGTGGATACTCTCGATGCTCATCTTAAAGAAAAGTATGAGATTTCAAAGAATCTTGCGGCAATGTATCAGTATTTCCGTGAAAACCTTATTCGTGCAAACGTCAAGAAGGATGCTGAAATACTGAGAACGCTTCTTCCGTTCTTTCAAGAGCTGAGAGATGCGTTTGCGCAGGCTTCCAAAGGCTTTTAAAGGAGGTCTTTTATGAATAACAAGCCCCTCCTTAACCTTGTAGACAAAAAGATCCGTGAGATGGAACGTTACAGCGAGATTACAAACCGTATGCTGTACGAGGACATTGACGGAGTAGGCGAGCTGCTTGAAGAACGTCAGAGCATTATTACTTTAATGGACGGCATCTCTGTTGATATAAAGAAATTTATCAGCGAGCAGACCATTGAGCAGCAGGACGCGCTCAACAAGCTTATGAAGTTTGAGGATATCGGTGAGCTTAACGGCGAGCTGCTTGAGCTTCAGGAAAAAATCGCACAGATAAATCAGCTTCGCGAGCAGATTATTGAGAAGGATTCCGCTGCAATAAACCGTCTTGGTGAAATGCGTGATGAGCTTCGTGAAAAGCTTGAGCAGTCTGCAAAGGGTAAAAAGGTAATTGACTATTTTTCCCAAACAAATATCAATGTAAATAAAGGAAAAAGGTTGAATGTTTCGCATTGATGTGATATAATAATATCTGTCGGGCAAATCCGTCCGACAGATATTTTTTTCTATATCTGCGCCCGTAGCTCAGTTGGATAGAGCGTCAGACTCCGACTCTGAAGGTCGCTGGTTCGAATCCAGTCGGGCGCGCCAAAAAAACTCTCCGTGCACAAAGCGCACGGAGAGTTAGTTTTATGGTAAAAGAATGTTATAGTTAGTAATTTTATCGTCAACGGAAGTCCATTTAAATCTGTTACATTCCTCAATAACTCCTTCTTCAAAGGTAAAACTGTAATTTCCGATAAGTATATATCTGCCGCCGAGAGTTTTTAATCCTGTTTTTTCATACCATTCTTTTATATCAGGGTAAGCTTCAAGAACAGGTTCGGCATTCAGCAATAAGTCTGTAAGTTCATCACTTGCGTCAATTGCGGGAATACCACAGTAGCTTCCGCTTTCAGCTTCTCTGAACATAACACTTGTAACAATCTTTCCTTTTCCTTCTCCCGAGCCCTCGGTAACAAGAATTCCGTCAGCTTCGGTATCAAGAGAGAAACCATTGTACATAAGAACGGGAATGCCGTTTTCAATATCATAAATATTTGCTTCAGCTGTACCTGTGGTATGTCCGCTGTTGAAAATAATATGAGTTTCTCCGTCAAAATAATTAAGAATGGTAGGGATTCGGTACAGTGACTGGTCTGCAGCTTCAGAGAGAATATGTGCAGCACCATTGCTGTTTACATAGACAGGAACTCGGAAATACTGACTTCCGCTCCACTCAAATTCGCTGTTTGGCAGGGGCATTGTATAGATGAAAAGTATGTCATCATTTTCGCCGTCAAGAGATTCCTTGTAAGCAACATTCAGTTTTGGTTCAATGTCAAAGCCGTCATTGTACACAAGATAGTCGGGAAAACCTTGCGCTTCCATAAAAAGCGTTATAGTCCCGTCATCATTGAGATAAAAATAATCAGGCTTTGGCACAAACTTGCCGTTTTCATAGGTAAATATTTTTTCTGCTTGTTCAATGACCTCAGTATAGTAGGAGCTTTTCTTGATTGCTGCAATTGCTGCTTGTTCTTGTTCAAGAGTGTACTCAAAAGTTTCTTCGGGCTCATAGGCGGTATATTCAACAAATTCAACATTATCAAATGCTGTGCAGTAATCCTTGAGTGTAAATCCACTGTAATTCGTTTTTGGTTCAGCAGTTATTTCAGAAGCAGTTTCTGTTATCACAGCAGTTTGAGAAGAGAAGGTTGCTTTTATGGATTCTGTTGTTGTAACTACTGAGGCTGAATTGTTGGGTGTGATGTTTTCATTTGCTGTACAACTTGTTAAACCAGCAATTAGTGTGACAGCAAGAAAAGCGGCAAGCGTTTTAGGTATCATTTGTGTATCCTCCTGATGCAATATATAATCAATTATACTATCAGGTATGTCTGTTGTCAACAAAAAATCGGAAGCACCAAACGGTACTTCCGATAATTTTTTATTATGCAATTAAGCCTTGAGTTTGCTGACCTGAGCACGAAGAATTTGCGACTGACTGCTGAGCTGTTCACAGGAAGCAGCAGTTTCTTCTGCGGTAGCGGAGTTTTGCTGAACAACCTCGGAAATCTTTTCGATACCGATTGTAACCTGCTGAACTGCCTCTGCCTGAGCATTGGAAGCATCGGAAATATCGTCGATGAGATTGCTTGTTTCCTTTGCCTTGTCAGTGATCTCGTTCATAGATTCAACTGCCGCACGTACAAGTTCAGCACCATCGTTGACAGCGAGAACTGTAGCGGAGATAAGGTCTGTTGTATTCTGTGCAGCCTCGGAGCTCATTTCTGCGAGGTTTCTTACCTCGTCGGCAACAACCGCAAAGCCTCTGCCTGCGTCGCCTGCTCTTGCAGCTTCAACAGCTGCATTGAGGGCAAGGATATTTGTCTGGAATGCGATATCCTCGATGGTCTGAATGATATTGCCGATCTGAGAGGACTTAGCCTCGATATCACGCATAGCGTCCATAACACGGCGCATATCCTCGTTCTGGAGAATAGCCTTTTCTTCCACGCCTGCGGAAAGCTCCTTTGCGTGGAGAGCGTGTTCTGCGTTGACCTGAGTCTTGTCGTAGATGGAAGTGATTGTGCTGTTGAGTTCTTCGATTGCACCTGCCTGAGTAGTTGTACCCTCGGCAAGCATCTGAGAACCGTTAGCCATCTGTTCAGCACCTGTGAGAACCTGTTCAGAGGACTCGTTGATGTTTCTTACAACATCGGAAAGCTTGCTCTGAATCTGTTCAAAGGACTGTTCAATCTGTTCGAAGTCACCGTCATAACGGATTTCAGGTTTTGCGGTAAAGTCACCGTCAGCCATTGCATTGAGCACGCTGGAAATATCCTGAATGTAAGCAGAAAGGCTGTACTTTGTATTCTGGAGAGAACGTGCAAAGTCGCCAACTTCATCGTTACGGAACTTGTAGTCGGAGTCAGGAACGCTGAGGTTACCGCGGCTCATATTTTCTGCAAGCTCATTAACTGCAACAATCGGACGGGAGATAACTCTCTTGAGGAAGATTGCAACAACTACAAATGCTGCAACAATAATCACGATAGCTGCAATAACAGAAATAACAATTACTCTGTTGAAGGCCTCTGTGCTTTCGCTTGTAGGGATACCCGCAAAATAAGCACCGCAGGCATCACCGTGAATATCAATGATCGGCTCATATGTGGAGTAGTATGTAACCTTGCCGACTTTATCCTTGCCGCTGAAAATTTCTTCATTGGTAAGAACAACTTCTGCAACGTCAGCATTGAGAGGAGCATCGGTAAGTCTTGTTTCATCAGCATTCATAATGGTTGTGCCGCCGATGAATTCGCTGCCGAAAAGGGCAACCTCACAGCCTGTCTGTTCCTTGATTGTATCAAGGTAAGCGGAAGCACTCAGGTCATAGCCGAGATAGCATACACCGAGGAGCATATTGCCGCCGAAAACAACAGGAGCAGTAAACACAACGCTGATAGGAACGTTTTCGTCAGCATAGTAGCCGTACTGATTGAATTGTATATGACGTGAAGCATCAAATTCATCCACAACCTTAGGGTCGCAGGAAAGTGAAAGTGAAACGTCGTATGTAGCAAGCTTGTAGTTGTCACTTTTCCATACGATATTACCTTCTGCGTCGGTAAACATACAGAATGTGTTTTCATCAAGCTCTGCCGCATCATAAATTTCAGCAAATGTACCAACATAGCCGTTTTTGAGAGCATTTCTCATCTGCGTGCCTGAATTCCAGAGCTTGAACACGTTTTCCAGCTCCTGCTGCTTTGTTGCAACGTCAGCTTTAAGTACGTTAACACCGATACTTGACATAGATGTATAGGTGTTATCATTGTGGCTGGAGCTGAGGGAAATTGAAATAATCAGCGTAACAGCGATACTGAACGTAATAATGATACCAACAATAAGGCACATAGCAGCTTCAATTTTTGTCATTTTGAGTGCACTGATGTTGAATTTCGGAAGGCTTATTCTTGGCAGGTTTATTTTGGGAATTTTAAATTTAGGTAATCTCATAGTAAATCCACCTCATCATCTTCTTCACCATACAATAGGGTTTATAAGATTATACCATATCTATCATATTATAGTCAATAAACATTTTGTTTGATTTATCTTGTTTTTTTTAGATATTTTGTACACCAAGCGCACTTTAGTGTAAGAAAATTTTGTACAATTCAGAAACGATTTAGACATAATTACAATTTAGCGGGGATTGCGGGAATCCACTGGGGAAAAACTTTCTGAGGAAAGGTTATTCCCCAGACCCCTTTCCAAAAGGGTCTCCCTCAATAGGTCTCCGCAATCTCCCCGTTAAATTTCAATTTACCAAAATAAAAAGGATACCATATGGTATCCTTTTCGGTTATATTTCAATTCTATCCCGAATAAAGCATCCTACCTCTGCTTCGGGAATTCCAAGCACGAACGCAATTTCACCGTGAATGATATGCTCAGCTGCCGAAAATGCACGTTCGTCCGAGGCGATAAGCTTCTTTCCGTCGCTTGAACGCTTCTGACGTTCCTCGTAGATTGCTTTTATCATTCCCACAAGACGGATAAAATCATCGCCGCGCAGAACGGACTCAAAATAGCTCTTGCGTTCATTTTTATCGGTATACCAGACAGCCTCTGCCTGAGGAATACTGTCGATGATTTCAAGAATTTCCTCCTTGGTAAGAAGTCTGCGGATTTCCTTTTCCGCATTTTCAACAGGAACATAGTATGCTGAATTCCTGTACTCCTTAGGTGTGATTTTGTAGTATTTTATCTTATGCACGCCGTCGAAGCAGCGTTCGGTTATCTCCTCGACGCAGCAGATTTCCCCTGAGCCGTAAACAACATACTCATTTATTTCAAACATATAATATCCTCCGATATCCGAATAAACTTACACATAAATTCTACCATATCAGAAAATTTATTTCAAAGGCACTTTTGCACGATTTTTCCGCAATTGTTCTATGCAAAAACCCTGTGTCGGGAATAATACGGCTCTGCTTTGCATATACTGTAAACAAAAACGTGTTGCCTGTGCTGAAAGGAGAATGGGTATGAGAGGACGGAAAAAGAACGGTGCCGTGATTGCGGCAGCAGGAATGTTCACGCTTATGCTTCCGCTGATGTGTGCGGCGGTTGCGCAATGTCTGCCGTCGGCAGCTGAGGCGGTTTTCTTTGCGGCAAGTACGTCTGCAGGGCTTACCGCATACGATTTTACAAACGAAAAAATACCGGCTGACAGTCAGCCTTTGCCTGAAAAAGCAATATCGGACAAGCCGCTTGTCCCTGAGAAGAATTATTCAGCTGTGAAATTCGCTTTTGACGACAGTATGATGCTTTCCTACGGCGAGCTGAGCATTCCCAACAGCAGCAACGAGGAAATAATTGTCGAAGAAAAGGAGTATGACGCAGGGCCTAAGCCTTATCCCGAAAAAATTGATAGTAACGATGGCGTGATTGCGGCGGTAAGCTACGGGCGAATTGAAGGCGACAGCTATATAAATCTCGGCAACGGTCAGGTGCGGAATGTTACCTCGGTAAGCAATGATGAGCTGATTGCCGAAAGCAGGCTTGCGCCTGATTTTGAAATTGAAAGGAACGGCGAGCCGCAGATTCTGATTATGCATACCCATGCAACTGAAAGCTACGAGCCATATGAGCGTGACTTCTTTGACAGCTCCTTCAATTCACGTACAACCGACCCCGCAATGAATATGATTGCGGTAGGTGACGAGATTGCCGAGGAGCTTGAAGCGGCGGGAATTGCTGTTCTTCACGATACGACCCTGCACGATTACCCTTCCTACAACGGAAGCTATGACCGAAGCCGTGAAACGGTGCAGAAATATCTTGATGAGTACCCTTCGATAAAGATTGTCCTTGATGTGCACCGTGATGCTATTGAGCGTGACAGCGGGGAAAGGATAGCTCCCGTTGCGGAAATTGACGGGAAGAATGCTGCGCAGGTTATGATTATCAGCGGCTGTGACGACGGGACAATGGGAATGCCCGACTATATGAAGAATTTCCGTTTTGCCGCACTTCTGCAAAATCAGCTTGAGGGCGACTGGGAAGGTCTGACCCGCCCCGTGCTTTTCGATTACCGCAAATACAATCAGGATATGACAACAGGCTCAATCCTCATTGAAGTCGGCGGCCACGCAAACAGCATTGACCAGGCTTTGTACAGCGGTGAGCTTATCGGAAAATCCCTTGTGAATTGCCTTACATAAAAACAAAGGAGAGATAATTATGTCCAGACTCAGTCAGATAATGAATGACAAGCATAGCCGCCTTATACTTTACGCATTGACTGCGCTTGTGCTTACGGCAATGTTTACAATCGGCTTTATCACGGTTTATGTCAATTCCTATAATATTATGCACGCCGAGCCTATGGAGGTTTTCGGCTTTTACCGCACGGCTGACGGGATTGGAATAATGCTTTTCAATCATTTCTTTGAGCTGATGTGAGCAGGATAATCAATATGCAGAAAACCGCTTCCATTTTGCACGGAAGCGGTTTTTTTATTCAAACTTATTCACGTCAACATCAAGAGGTGCGTCAATTTCGTCGGACACATACTTGCCGTTCTTTTTCCGCTGCTTCACGCACTCGGTCAGCAGATATTCAATCTGTCCGTTAACCGAGCGGAAGTCGTCCTCAGCCCACGCGGCGATGGCGTCGTACAGCTTCTCGGAAAGACGAAGCGGAATTTGTTTTTTCTGTGCCATTAGTACAGGCTGCCTGAGTTAACGATAGGCTGAGCGTCGTGGTTGCCGCAGAGTACCACGAGGAGGTTGGAAACCATAGCAGCCTTGCGTTCCTCGTCAAGGTCAACAACGTTGTTTTCGCTGAGTCTTTCAAGTGCCATTTCAACCATACCTACTGCGCCGTCAACAATCATCTTTCTTGCGTCGATGATTGCGGAAGCCTGCTGACGCTGGAGCATTACAGCGGCAATTTCAGGAGCATATGCAAGGTATGTGATACGTGCTTCGAGAATTTCAAGACCTGCGTTTGCAACCTTCTGCTGAATTTCGTCACGGATTCTCTTTGCAACAACCTCGCTTGAACCACGGAGACTTCCCTCATCGGCAATGCCGTCGCCTGTTGTGTCAACATTCTGTGCGATGTCATAAGGATAAATCTTTACGATGTTACGGAGTGCACTGTCACACTGGAGGGAGAGGTATTCCTTGTAGTTGTCAACGTCGAAAACAGCCTTTGCTGTGTCAACAACTCTCCACATTACCGCGATACCGATTTCGACAGGGTTACCGAGACAGTCATTTACCTTCTGACGGTTGTTGTTGAGAGTCATAATCTTGAGGGAAATCTTATTGTCGGGAACTGCAACGTGAACGTCTGTTGTTGTACCTGCTTCTGTTGTTTTCATAGAGATAGCAGGTGCACCGCCAACGTCACCGCTCTGACGGAGCTTTGTCCGTGCTGCAGGGTTTACAGCTGTACAGAATGGGTTAACCCAGTAGAAGCCTTCGGTTTTGAGTGTGCCTACATATTTACCGAAAAGAGTAAGAACAAGTGCTTCCTGGGGCTTGATAATTTTAAGTCCGAGGTAAGGAATCCAGCCGATAAGAAGCCAGATAACTCCGATTACCACGCCTGCAATAGCAAACATAAAGCCGCTGTCTGCAAGCATTGAACTGAAAATAATCAGCGGAATTGCCGCAAGGTAGAGAATTGTTGTAAGGAAAAGTGCAGACATACCATTCTGTTTTGTGCGGAGAATTTTTTCTTCTGTTGAGGTTGTTTTTACGATGTTATCTTCCATAATGATGTTCCTTTCTTCTTGATTTACGGTTTGTAAATCTTTGTGATATCAAAATAATATCACTTTAATTTAATTTTGTCAATGGGCAATTTGGAATATTATGTGAATTGGATATAAATTTATTGGTAACAGTGCTTACATTTAGTGATGTTGTATAGTTTTATGATAAAAATTTGTCATAGCACGTACTAAAAAATGTTGAAATAACAACTTCTTAGTGCTATAATTTTAGTATAGTAAAATGTAAACACTTACAGGGGGTATGTAAAATGAATTTCGATTACAACGGCAAGAGTCCGATTACCCATCATACTATTTATAAAATTATGCTCTGGGTAACAATGGTTACATCAGGTGTGTTCTTTGTTAAAAATATTATCGGCTTCAATCTCGGGGGACTTATCGCCGTAGGCAGCTGTATCGTTGTGCTTGTTGCGGCGCTTTTCATTATGAAGAAAAACCGCACGGACGATATTATCAGGGAATTTGTCCTGTCGATAATTCTTGTCTTTGTAATTATGACAATCTCCCTTTTCAGCGGTGCGTCATACAGTGATGACTTCTCCCTTTACCTTGCTCTTATCGGTATGACGGGTATGTATATGGAGCCGAAGTTTACAAAGATTCAGATTGCAGTTGTTGACGTTGCACTTGTGGTAATGTATATCGTGCATCCCGAAAAGGCAGGTGGTCTGGGACAGTACATACTCTGCTTTGCAATCACAAACCTTGCGGCAATTCTTTTCTACCTTGCGGTAAACAGAGGACGTGCCTTCATTGAAATTTCCCGCCGTCAGACTGACGAGGCTGAAAAACTTATCGCTTCAATCAGAGAAATGGGCGACGTACTTCAGAACGACTTTGACCAGTCTTCAAGAGCAATCAGCGACAGCACAAAGGGGCTCCGCAGAGGTTCTGAAAATATTACATCGGGTGCAAATATAGTTGCGGAAAGCTGTCAGGACGTGCACGAAAAAATCCGTGAAACGGAACAGCAGATTTTTGCCCTCAATAATCAGGTTAAGAAGTTCGAACAGGCTATTTCCGAAAACGACAGCAATATGGACGCTATGAAGGCTCAGCTTCGTGACGTAAGCCGTATCATCGAGGAGTCAAACGCTGTATTCGGCAGTATGACTGAGCAGATGAACGAGGTTACTGAAATTGCCAAGAAGATGAGTGATATTTCCTTCAAGACAACGCTTCTTTCTCTCAACGCTTCCGTTGAGGCTGCAAACGCAGGTGCTTACGGCGCAGGCTTTGCTGTTGTAGCGGGCGAAATGAAGGAGCTTTCCGAAAACAGTGACCGCTTTGCAGCACAGGTTACAGAGGTTGTTGACGGACTTATCAGTCAGGTTGACAAGACAGCTGTTCAGTTCGAGGACAGCACAAAGGCAATCGTTGCTACCGAAAAGAAGATGAACGAGCTTCAGGAAAGCTTTGTGCGTCTTACAAACCGTTTCGGACAGCTTTATGAAAACATTGACGAACAGAACAAGAATATCAATCAGGTTGACGATATGTTCAGCGACCTGAAATCAAGAGTTGTTGAAATGCAGGATGACTCCGTGAAGAATAAGCGTGCTGTTGCGGATATTGCGGTTGCAATGGACAGCTACAGGGCAAATATTGAAAAGGTTATTGAGAATACGAGAGTATAAAAATTGCCGCTGTGCTTCGGTACGGCGGCAAAAATTTGTGAGGTTACAGAATGAAAATAATAAATCTTGTTGAAGACACACAAGGCGCAAGCGGTGCTGAATTTGAGCATGGATTGAGCTTTTATATTGAAACGTCGAAGCATAAGCTTCTTTCCGACGCGGGGGCAACGGATATGTTTATCCGCAACGCTGATTTGCTCAGGGTACGGCTTGAAACGGTTGACACGCTTATTTTAAGTCACGGTCACTATGACCATTCGGGCGGAATAATTCCATTTACAAAAATTAACTCAACAGCGAAAATCTATATGAGGAGCAACGCAGGCGGCGAATATTACCACGATGAACGCTACATCGGAATTGACAAGGCGATACTGAAACTGCCGCAGGTTGTGCTTACGGAGGATTACCTTGAAATTGACGATGAGCTGTCGCTGTTTTCGGGAATACGTGGCAACAGGCTTCGTCCGAGGGGAAATAAGCTGTTGTCGGAATTTGTTGAGGATGTTCAGCTTCAGGACAGATTTACCCACGAGCAATGCCTTGTGATTTCAGCTGAGGGAAAGAAAATTCTTATTTCTGGTTGTGCACATAACGGCATACTTAACGTGCTGGACAGGTACGCTGAAATTTACGGCGGAGCGCCTGACGAGGTAATCAGCGGCTTTCATATGATGAAGAAGGGCGATTACACCGATGAGGAAATTGCCGAAATAAAAGAAACCGCTGAATTGCTGACAAAGCTTCCCACACGTTTCCATTCGGGGCATTGCACAGGCAAGCCTGCGTTTGATATAATGAAGGAAATTATGGGCGGGCAGCTTTGTGAAATTCACAGCGGCGATACAGTATTGTGAGGTGCAAAAATGGTAAGAGAAATTGTAACGGACGTGCTTTTCCTGAAGCAGAAATCCGAGCCTGCAACAAAGGACGATATGCAGATTGCCCGTGACCTGCTTGACACGGTAATTGCAAACGAGGAAAGATGTGTGGGAATGGCGGCGAATATGATTGGAGAGAGAAAAACAATCCTCACAGCTTACATCGGCAACGAGTACATTATAATGATTAACCCGGTTATTGTTGACAAGTCAAAGCAGTTCTACGAAACTATGGAAAGCTGTCTTTCGCTGACGGGCGAGCGTCCGACAAAGCGGTACAACGTGATTACTGTGGAGTATTACGACAAGAAGTGGAAGAAGAAAAAGCAGACTTTCAGGGAATTTGAAGCGCAGATTATCCAGCACGAAATGGACCACTTTGAGGGGATAATTATTTGAGTGTGGAGTTAAACGTATCTCGACTTACACAACAACTCCACACTCCACTAAACGAACTTGTTCGTTTTCAACACTCCTAACTAAAAATCACTTCCGACTTAAAATCGGAAGTGATTTTTTTACTTTGAAGCATCAATATATTTCCAGTAGCCTTTCAGATAAACACCGCCCGAAATTACGGTAAGCGCTGTTGCAATCCAGATAAGCACCTGATAAACGATGTTTGCGATTTCAGCCATATTGCCCTCGAAATTGAAGCAGAGTCCGAGAAGAATTACAACCTCGGCAACCATTGTGAAAGCGGTTTTGAGCTTGCCCCAGATACCTGCCGCAACAACCACGCCCTCGTTTGCTGTTACAAGGCGCAGGCCCGAAACCATAAACTCACGGGTGATGATGATAAGCAGGGGAACAGACCCTACAATTCCAAGCTCGCAGAAGCATACAAGTGCCGCAATTACCAGCACCTTGTCAGCAAGGGGGTCAAGGAACTTTCCGAATGTTGTAACAAGGTTACGGCTTCTTGCAATGTGACCGTCAAGAGCGTCGGTAATTGACGCCGCAATGAAGATTGCAAGAGCGATAATTTTGCTGAAAGGAATAAGAGTTTCATTTACAAGCAGAAAGAACACGAAGAACGGAACGAGAATTACACGCAGAAGTGTAAGCTTATTCGGCAGATTCATATACAATCTCTCCAATCAAATCATAGTCAAGTACATCGTCAATTCTTACCTTTACAAAACAGCCTGGGAAAGGCTTCTTGTCGGGTGCGGTGAAGAAAATCTTGCCATCAATTTCGGGAGCGTCAGCGGCGCTTCTTCCGAACCAGCATTCGCCATAACGGTCAAAGCCCTCGGTAACAACTTCAAGTGTCTTGCCGATGAGGGCGTTATTCTTCTTTTCGGCAATAACCGACTGCTGTTCCATAATAATTTCAGCACGGTGCTCACGAATTTCCTCGTCAACCTGACAATCCATTTCAGCGGCAGGTGTGCCCTCCTCCTCTGAGTAAGGGAAACAGCCAAGGCGGTCAAATTCCATCTCGTTTACAAATTCAGCAAGACGACCAAACTGCTCCTCAGTTTCACCAGGGAAGCCTGTGATGAGAGTTGTACGGATTACAATACCCTCAACCTTTTCACGGATTTTCTTTATTACATCACGAAGACTTGCTTCCGTGCCCTGACGGTGCATAGCCTTGAGAATTGCATCATCACAATGCTGAATAGGCAGGTCTATGTACTTGACAATCTTGTCTTCCTTAGCCATAACGTCAAGAAGCTCGTCAGTAATTCTTTCAGGGTAGCAATAGAGAATTCTTATCCATTTCAGCTCCTCAATCTTGCAAAGCTCTGTAAGAAGTTCGGGGAGCATATACTTGCCGTAAAGGTCAATGCCGTAGCGTGTTGTGTCCTGTGCAATAACGTTCAGCTCGCGTACACCCTCAGCAACAAGCTTTCTTGCTTCGTCGAGAAGATTTTCCATTGGCACGCTTCTGAATTTACCTCTTATGTCAGGAATTGCACAGTAAGAACAACGGTTGTCACAACCCTCTGCAATTTTCAGATAGGAAGTAAAGGAAAGTGTTGTAAGAACACGTCCGCCTGTGAGGGAAAGCTTTTCCTTGTCATCAAAGGCTTCAACACGTTCGCCCTCCATAATCTTTTCAAGCACGGAAACAATATCCTCGTTACAGCCGATACCAACAACAGCGTCAGACTCAGGAATAAGCTCGGAAACTTCTTCTCTGTAGCGTTCGGAAAGACAGCCTGTTACAACGATTTTCTTGATACGTCCCTCATTCTTGAGTGCAACGAATTCGAAGATTGTTTCAATAGCTTCCTGCTTTGCGGACTCGATAAATCCGCAGGTGTTTATGATTGCAATATCCGCAAGTGCCGCGTCCTCGATAAGCTGATAGCCTGCCTTCTGAATTTTGTAAAGCATTCTTTCAGCGTCAACCTGATTTTTTGAACAGCCAAGGGATACCATACCTACTCTTACAGCCATAGTATACTTCCTTTTTTATTTATTTTGTTCGAATATTATTGCGGGCGGCTCATAGCCGCCCCTAAAATTTTTATTTAATCACGCAAACACCGATGTATTTTCGCAAAGCGAAAATACTCGGAACCAAGCGTTTACGGTTGGTTTTTATTCGCCTGTATATTCTACGATTTCAACGCTTTCCATCATAACCTGTGTAAGAGGCTTGTCGTTTTCGTCTGTTTCAACCTGAGCCATTGCACGTACAACGTCCATACCCTCGAATACCTGACCGAAAACTGTGTAGCCGCCGTCAAGGAAAGGCACGCCGCCTACCTCGTTGTACTTCTCAATAACATTTGCAGGCCAGCTGTATGATGGGTCGCTTGCCATAAGTTCTTCGCAGGAATACTGCATATATCCGTCATCAGTATTTACAATATAGAACTGGCTTCCGTTTGTGGAGGTTGCACCGCTGTTTGCGTAAGCAACAGCACCTGTGAAGTGGTAGAGATTTTCGTCTGTACCGCCCTCAAACTTTTCGCCCCAGATGGATTTACCGCCTGTGCCGTTGCCCTTAGGGTCGCCGCCCTGATTCATAAAGCCAGGGATAATTCTGTGGAAAATCAGTTCATCGTAGTAATCCATTTCTGCAAGTCCGATGAAGTTTTCAACGCCCTTTTCAGCGTCCTCAGGGAAAAGCTTGATTTTGATTGTACCGTAGTCCTTTACGTTGATAACAGCAATCTTTTCGCCAACCTCAGGCATAATGAAGTTGTGGATTTCAACATTTTCACTTGTAGGTGCATTTGTTTCGACAAGATTTCCGTCAGCAGTATCAGGAGTACCCTTACAGCCTGTTAAAATTGTCATGGAAGCAGCTGCAAGCAGCGCAATAAGCTTGATATTCTTCATAATATAAATCATCCTTTTCATTTGTAATTCAAATCAATACCCGTATATTATACTACAAATACGCCCTTTTGTAAAGCGTGAAACGGCGGTATTTTCTGAAAATCCTGTGAAAATCTCTTGACAATCGGGCAATGCTGTTGTATAATTCTCCTCTATAAAGGGGCAAGGGGAATATTTGGATAAGAAGGAATTATATGAATATCTTTGCGGATATGGGTTACAGCGTCGGAGCAGTGCTGGTAATGTCATCATTTATTTCTTTTCTCGGGTTCCTTACGGAAAACATATGGCTTGCTGCCCGAAAGAAATATATCGACAACCGCAATATGCATGCGCCCTTCCTTTTCGGCTACGGTATTGCCGTAACAGGCTTTTATTTCATTATGGGTACACCAAGCAATTTTCGCTTTTTCGGTACTCCCAGCGAAAGCAGTGTAACCGCACAATTCATCGCATATTTCATTTTTACTTTTATACTTGTATCTTTAGGTGAAATGCTGCTTGGCACAGTTGTTGAAAAAGCCTGCGGACTTATATGGTGGGATTACACCGCAATTCCGCTACATATTACACGCTATACTTCAATTCCCACAAGTTTAGGCTTTACGGTTATAATTGTAACATTTATGGATTGTTTTTACGAGAAACTGATGAACAGACTTATGAATTTTGAAGCAAATAAAATGCTTGCTTACGGAATAATTCTTACAGTAATTATGACAATAGATTTGTTATTGAGTATGATAAGAATGAAAATCACAGGAAAGCTTATGACAACGTGGAAGCTTGATTTTGAAAATCACTGCTTTCTGCGCTGCAAATACCGGTATAAAAATATGAACAGGCTTGGCAGATGAACCAAGCCTGTTTTTCATTATATAAACCTGTCAGCTTTAAGCTTTTCAAGGGAAGCGATGATATTTTCCTTTGCATTTGTTTCCACAAGAATAGTTGCACCGCTCATATATTTTTCGTAGCAGCGGTAGAATTCCATGGTATCAATCTTTCCCGCACCCCAGGCAAGATGAAGGTCGCTGATACAATCGTTGTCGTTGATGTGGACGTGCTTTACGTACTTGCCCAGTATCATAGCCCAGCTTTTCGGGTGAATTGGTGACAGGGAGGCGTGTGCGTAATCAAGGCAGATACCGAAATTTTCATTCGTGCAGAGTCTTTCCGCAATTCTTTCCATAATGTCGGGTGACGTGTCAAACATATTCTCAAGGTAGATTGAGATATTCTTGTGCTGTCTGAGTACGTGCCCCCAGTAAGCAGCATTTGTTTCAACAAACGAATTGATGTATGCCTCGGAGTTGAGGAAAGGGTTGTAATTCGTGTGGAAAACAACAGCCCTTGCACCGACTTTTTCAGCCGCATTTATACTCTGCTGAATACGCAGGTCGGAAATTTCCTTTATCCTCTCATCAAGGCTGAAGGGGATTACATCAAAGAAAGCGCCATGGGAAGTGCAGTATTCGGGAAGCTGTACGCTTTTGTATTCTTCAGCAATTCTGTCAATCTTCTTTTTGCTGTCAAGTACACTCGGCACAAAAAAATCGTTGTACTCAAAGCCTGTACCATATTTTTCAGCAATTTCAAGGCTGTCAGCAAGATTGTTCCTGTCGGGGATGATAAGCAGCTTTTTCATATTACACCTCCGAATCGGGGCTGTAGTCGTTTATGCCAGTGATTGAGTAAACAAAAACACCCTTTGATTTGCCCTTGAGAGGAATTTCACCAACCTCCTCAACGGTGATGCGGTCCTTGACCTGTTCGTAAACAGCACCGCTTATGTAAACCGTGCTTCTTGGTGCATTTGCTTCAAGACGTGCCGCTGTATTTACAGTATCTCCGATAGCAGTGTAATCCATACGGAAGTCACAGCCGATATTTCCCACAACCGCCGGACCGCAGTTTATACCTACGCCGAAGCCCACATGCTGCCCGTAACGCTTGAAA
>CALATN010000185.1 GCA_937891895.1 uncultured Clostridia bacterium | reverse complement strand
CTCGCCTATTTTCCTGTGATCCCTTTTTGCTATTTCTTCTCTTCTCTTTATATAGGCGTCGAGATCATCTTTTGTAAACCATGCCGTTCCGTAAATTCTCTGCATGGAGGGATTGTTTTCGTTTCCCTTCCAATAGGCTGAAGCGGTGCGCAGGAGCTTTACGGCTCCAATCTTTCCGGTGTCCTGCATATGGGGCCCGCGGCAAAGATCTTGCCATACGGTCTTTCCGCTCTGATCCACGTTGTCGTACATGGTCAGAGTCTGCCCCTCCTTATCCTTTATCAGCTCGATCTTGTAAGGCTGAGAGGCCTCTTCTCTTAGAGCCTCTTCAAAACCCACTTCCCTTCTTACAAACTTTTGCTTTTGGGCTATTATCTCCTTCATCTTCTTTTCGACTTCGGGCTCTTGGTCTACCCAATATCCTCCAAATCGTTCAAAGAAGCAGACTCTGTTTTCTTCTACAAAGCCATCTATGTAAGGCTTGTAGATTTCAAGCTCCTTAAGAAGCTCGAAGTTCTGCATATTTCTTGCGCCAACCTGAATTACGTCAACATCGGCAAAAAGGTCAACGTGATTAACATTCATAATTTCTGTTACGATTGGAAGACCTGTTTCCTTCTTTGCTTCGAGGAGGAGCTTCAGACCGTCAGCGTGAAGACCCTGGAAAGCATATGGAGATGTTCTTGGCTTGAATGCACCGCCGCGGAGAAGTGTTGCACCGCTCTTCTTAACGTCCTGTGCAACCTCGATAATCTGCTCTTCACTTTCAACGGAGCAAGGGCCTGCGATTACCTGGAACATACCTTCACCGATTGGTACACCGCTACAGTCAATAATGGAATTTTCAGGGTGCATCTTACGGTTTGCTGCCTTGAACGGCTCGGAAACACGGGTTACGTTTTCAACGATATCGAGAGCAGCGAGAAGGTCAACAGGGAGATGTGATGTATCACCGATAAGACCGATGATTGTATGGTGTTCACCTTCGCTGACATTTGTGGAGAGTCCCTTTTCGCCGAGCATTTTAATGAGGGCTTCTACCTTTTCCTGTTCAGGGTTCTGTTTCAATACTAAAATCATTGTGATAACTTCCTTTCAATATGTAAAAATACATCGCTTTAGCACTTTTATGTTTTGATGATTTTAAGGTTTAAAGCTTTTATGTGTTAAAGTATACACCCGCAAATCAATTTTGTCAAGTGTTTTTTTGAATTTTTTCAGAATATTTTTTTACAAGTGTCGCAAATCGTTTCCCTGACACAAAAAGCTCCGAGAACTTTTTCTCGGAGCTTCGTTTATTTATCATTGTATTCGTAAAACATCTTGTCAATCAGCTTATCCCATTCGTCATAATTGCCCAGCGCGGCTTTGGTAATTGCACCTACATTTTCAACAACAAGCTTCAGATAGAGCCAGTCCCCCATATCGTCGTATTTACGTGTGGAATTTATAAGATAATTTTTCTTCAGACAGCCGTATTTTTTGCCAAGTTTCTTTCCGTACGCACGAAGTTTTTTTGCCGTAGCAACGTCCTCCATTGCACGGATATCAGCAAATCCGCCTATTGCATCAAAGGCGGATTTTTCTGCCCAGAACATTCCGCAATACAAGCCTGTTGCGGCAAATCCCACATCGCACATAAGCTCATTCATCCAAAGCGGAAATGACAATCTTTCAAAGCGAATCGGTGCACCTCCGCCGATATATTTCCCGCTGTCAAGCAATTCACAGACCTCATTGATTGTATCGGGAGTCATTCTGTTGTCGCAATCAATTGTGATGATTACGTCCCCTCTTGCTGCGGTAATACCTGCATTACGCACTTGTGCGATACACCTGCTTTCGTCGGTTACAACCCGTGCACCTGCTGATTTTGCAAGCTGTTCAGTATTATCGGTACAACGGTTGCAGACAACAATTACTTCGACGCTTCCGCCGTAATATTTTGCTGCCGCTTTTATGGAATTGATACAGCGCACCACGTATTTTTCCTCGTTATGCGCGGGAATTACAACTGATATTTTTCTCATGTCACCACTCCTAAAAAAATATCCCTTTAAACTTGCGCTTAAAGGGATTATTTGTAAAATATGCGACTAAGCCGATAAGCCGAGTTTTGTCGTGTGCGGAAATCTATCTAGGCAGATCGTTGCCGAAATGCTCAAGCCGTCTTTGCAATACGCCTGCCGAGCAGACAATAACGTATTGTTCCAAAATGACGTTGCATCGGGTAGGGTTTACATGGCAACGCAGTCTCCTGCGTTCCGGTGAGCTCTTACCTCGCCTTTCCATCCTTACCAAAACGAACAAGTTCGTTTGGCGGTATATTTCTGTTGCACTGTCCCTAAGGTCGCCCTCGGCTGCCGTTAGCAGCTACCCTGCTCTGTGATGCTCGGACTTTCCTAAAGCCAATTTGACTTTCAACCGCATAGCTTACTCGCAAGGTTTATTATAGCATTTTGGGGTATGGTTGTCAAGTCAAATCATAATAAACACCATTGACTTCAAGTCCTGCGATTGTTTCTATATCAATATTTTCAGGCAATTGGTTGCTGAGCAGAACAAGGTCACTGTAGTTGTTTTTTTCGTCGGGATGAGTAGAATTCATACCTCCTTCGAGTTCGATTTTTTCGCCGTTTTCCATCACAAAGAAGCAAGCGATTTTTTCGTACTCTTCATCAGGCAAAATCCATCTGCTTCCGTAATGACAAGGCTCACTAAAGGTTTCGTAAACACCGTGCTGCATTGCAAAAATTACAAAAGACAACTTGGAAAGCTCGATATGTGTCGGTGTAAAATATTCGCTCGGCATCTCATCATTTTTCAGTTCAATTGTTTTTACGGGTACGTTGCCCTTTGTATCAATGAAAACCGTTTCCACACCTGCTGTCATGGGATATGCAAACTTGCCCTGAGCTGAGTCATAGTCACGGCTTGACGCTTCGTAATGCAGTAAAAACCAACGCTCGGTATCGGTTTTGTACTCTGTAAGTTCTTCTGTATTGTAGGATACATTTACACCGTGAATTATGGTGTTGGCGCCCATATCGGGAACAATTCCGAAGCCGACATTCCTACCGTAAGAGATACTGCCGATTGCTGAAATATCGCTTTCAAACTTATGATTATTAACCCATTCGATTCCCTTTTCGTCCATCGCTTCATAATGTACTGTCATAAGCACAATCATTTCATCGGAAAGCAGTTCATCAACTGTCATTTTAACGTGACCATCGTTGCTTTCATAAACCGCCTTCTGAATATTTTCCTGCATAACAACCGTTTCGGGATATTTTTCATTAAGCAGAGATTTTATGCTGTTTGCAACAACAGGCATTGAGCAAGCAAGCACACACACAGCTGCCGCCGCAATAATAAACGGCTTTCTGATAAGCTTAGGTTTAGTATTTACTGATTTTTGGGAAATGCTGTTCCATATTTTATTCTTTCTGTTTTCGTCAGCTGTTATGCTGTCAAATTGATTTATAAGGTCTGTTTTTTTCATTATTATTCCTCCAATTCCAATCGTAGCAATTCTCTTGCTTTTGCAAGTCTTGTCTGTATGGTGGATTGCTTTTCACTGAGCATTTCAGCTATTTCGGCGGTTTTGTAGCCTTCATAGTAATAGAGGTAAACAGGCAGGCTGTACTTTTTATCAAGTTCCCAGACTGCCGTAAGCACAGAATTATCTGACATTTCCGTTTTCTCTTTTCCCATTGCTTCATTGTACTCTGTAAGCTTGTACCACCACTTTTTCAGCAAGGTTTTACAGCAGTTTGAAGCCGTGACAATCAACCAGGCTTTCGCTTTTTCGTCGCTGTCAAAAACAGGGCTGCGCTTTATCATACGGCAGAAAACGTCCTGCACAACATCTGCGGCATCCGCTTCATTTTTCATATACAGAAAACAAATTCTGTATATCGTATCAAAATATTTTTCGTATAACCTTTTTATTTCAATGCTGTTCATGCTGCACCTCCTTGCTGTTGATAAGCGCTTTCGTATATAAAACTATTGAGAGATAGTTTCTATCCTTGTTATGGAAAAATTTCTGAAAAATGTTGCAAAGCTTTTCCAAATATGATATAATATTTTTCGGGGACGGCACCCATAACAAAAAACAGAAAGGTAAGCACCTTTGGGCAATCCGTTATAACATACGGATAAGCCTTTAGCTTACAGCACGGTAACGTTAATTTGCACGTTACTGCAATTGAATATCAGACAAAGGGGGAGAAACCCATAGAAAAAAACGTAATTGTCACAGATGAATTCGGAAAAGAAATCGGTCGGACTTACCCCAAAAGGGCAAGAGGACTGGTTAAAAACGGTCGGGCAGAGTATGTCTCTGACTGTGAAATCCATCTTTTGCAAAGGCATACTCATGCTCCTGAAAATACGGAGGATTTTATTATGAGTAATGTTATAAATTTTAATGCAAGAGAATTCAAGTTTGACTCAACCTGCGACTCAAATGTCGGCAGCAGAATGGTTGTCAATGATAAGAACGGAAAAGTTGTTGAAATGTATGAACTTGGTGACTGGAACTGGTCATGGACTCAGATTAAATGCACGAAACAGCTTGAACCCAATATGGATTATGTATTCCGTTTTGCAATGACAGGCGGACACAATGATACAAATGACGCTGTTTCCCAATTCATTATTTTTGAAGATAACAACTGGGATGACAGATTTACTTATCCGCTTGATAAAAGTCGCTTTAAGCCTGTTCTAAGCAAACGTGATGAAAGCGGTTTGCTCCGTGTGTATGAAATTCCGTTTACTACTGGCGAAACGGGAAATGTTACTTTCCTTATCGTAGCACAGCACGCTGTTGCAAGATTTATGCCTGCACTTGAAAATGATGCTTATGCTGAACATGAAGATTTAACTTATGAACAGTGGTGGGCTGAACGTAACAAATCATTTGAAGCAGGCGAAAATTTTAACAGCTTTGGTTCTTGGCGAAATATTGACCTTTCGGGTGCTGTGATCAGCAGCGGACGTATGCTGAAAAAAATTCTTGAAAAGGTACCTTTTGGTGCGAATATCGACTTATCAGGTGCTGTCATTGATGATAACGGTGATGATGACGAATTCGATGCTGATGATTTCAGCAAGACACCTCACGGTCGAATGAATGAAGCTATTGAACGTATCAGGGCACAATACGAAGCTGCCCCTGAGGGAAGTGCTGAAAAATTTGCACTCAAGGAAGCACTTGAAACCTTGCAGAGATATTAACATACCATAAAATTAACGGACGCCCTCGGGTGTCCGTTTTCTTTGCACAAAAAAGGGAACTCAAACGAGTTCCCTTTATGTATTAATAGAGATGCTTGAGAAGCTTCTTCTTTTCAGCGGCAAATTCGCCCTCGGAAATCATTCCGTTGTCGAGCATTGCCTTCAGCTTCTTTACAGCTGTTTCAAAATCCTCGAGGGTCATATGCTCTGCAACCTCTGCGGAAATAACATTGATTTCTCTCTTTGGCTCTTCCTTGATAACTTCAACCTTTTCTTCCTCCTTAGGTGCACTATGCTTCTTAGGAGCAGACTTAGGTGTAAGCTTCTTAGCAATTTCAGCAGCTGTATCAATTGCTTCGATTGTCTGTACTGGCTTCTCCTCGACAGGATCAGGCTTTGGCTCCTGTACAGGAATTTCAGCTGGAATTTCTACTGCTTCAATTTCGTCAGGATCTTTCTGCACGATTTCCTCTGGAATTGCTTCAATTGCCTTTTCATCAGGAATATGAAGCTCAATTTTGCTATAAAGCTCCGGAAATTCTTCCTTTAAAACTTCATTGGCCTTATTAAGCAGGATTGTTCCGCCTTTTCCACTTGTTACTCTGCCCATTATAAGCACGTGCTTAATATCGTAGAAAATGCAAGAAAGAAAGTTAAACTTTTGCCGGATGCGGAGTTGTTAATTGATAATTA
>CALATN010000184.1 GCA_937891895.1 uncultured Clostridia bacterium | reverse complement strand
GCTGTCCCTAGTACGAGAGGACCGGGATGGACGCACCTCTGGTGCACCAGTTGTCGTGCCAACGGCACAGCTGGGCAGCTATGTGCGGATCGGATAAACGCTGAAGGCATCTAAGCGTGAAGCCGTCCTTAAGATAAGATATCCCATTCCTTTATGGAAGTAAGACCCCTCAAAGACTATGAGGTTGATAGGCCTAAGGTGTAAGCATGGTGACATGTTCAGCCTGCAGGTACTAATCGGTCGAGGGCTTGACCTTCTTCTTGAATTGCTCTATTCTCTATACTTTCTTTTCATCTTTGTTCAATTTTGAGGATGCTAATATCCTTAATATTAGTCGGTGTCAATGGCTATGAGGTTCCACCTGTTCCCATTCCGAACACAGAAGTTAAGCTCATACACGTCGAAAATACTTGGCTGGTGACGGCCCGGGAAAATAGATCGATGCCGACACAAATCAAACAAAGCACTACTTTAAGTGCTTTGTTTGCATATTCCTCCATAGCTCAGTCGGTAGAGCACCTGACTGTTAATCAGGGAGTCACTGGTTCGAGTCCAGTTGGGGGAGCCACACTGGAACAAACCTTCAATTCGAACCGTAAGTGTTCAGTTTGAAGGTTTGTTTTTTTATTTTGCTTTATATACTACCGTTTTCTTGGCTTTCTCAAACTGAACAATTATATTGAAACATATCATTACAGAAACGAATGTTATTATTTTTATTTTTTCGAACCGGTTCTGTTCAGTATGGTTTGTATGCGATGCCCTGTATCATCCTGAATATCTGCAATGCAGTTTGGTTTTGTTCAGTCAAAAAAGTTTTGGGGGCAGATGGATTTGGGCTATCCTTTTTCATCAGAGTTTCCTTTAATATTTGAATAAAATATTTCCTCATACTTATTGGGTGTTTGGTATCTCAGATAGGTATGAGGTCTTTCTTTGTTATAGAAGTTTATGTATCTTGCGACAGCATTGCGGAACTCAGACTCGGAATGATACCTTGTTCTGTACAGCTCTTCTGATTTCAGATTTTTGAAGAAGGATTCCACAACAGAATTATCATACGGATTGCCTGCACGGGAAAAGGATTGCTCAATTCCTGATTCCTTTAAAAATTTTCTGTACGCTTTTGATGTGTAATTGGCTCCTTGGTCGCTGTGGAAAATTAGATTATCACTGATTGTCCTGTTTTCACAGGCTTCCTTTATAGTAGCCTTAGTAAGCTGAGTGCTGTTTTTCATTGAGATTTTATGGGCGACTACTTTTCTTGAAAACAGGTCTATAACTACACAGATATAATATTTCCTGTCTTTAAGATGAAAATATGTTACATCGCCTACCCATACTTCGTTGGGTCTGTGCGTTATAAAGTTCTGATTTAAGATATTTTTCTTTCGCTCCTGTTCCTGAAGATAAAGCGTTTTTGCACAGGAACGAACAGGAAACCAACCGTTTTTATGCATTATATCCGAAACAACTTTTAGCGAAACGGCATAGCCTTTTTCATTGAGCTTTGCTTTTATTTTGTTTGCGCCGAAAACCTGATTACTGTTATGAAATATCTGCTCAATAATAGGAGTTATTTCAGCTCGTTTCTGTGCAGCAAGTGTGTTTCCGTTTTTGTTGCGGAGCGTCTGATTAAAGTAGCTTCCCTTTGCAACATCAAGAGCTTCGCATAGCAGGGAAATGCTGTATTTGTCGGTCATCGCTTTAATGATTTCGCATTTTTCAGCCAGCGAAGTGCTGCTGTTGCAGTCGGCGGTTTTTAATATTTCTACCATTTGCGACAGCCGTTCGCATTTTCGCTTTAAGTTATTGTATTCACGAAGATTGATGGGCTTTTCTTTTGAATAATACTGCTGTTCACGCTCGGTTATCCAACTGTAAATAGTTGTTCTTGAGATACCGGTGGTTTTGGAAATAGAGGATATGTTATTCCCTGAAAAATAAAGATTTAAGGCGTTTTCCTTAACTTCATTGCTGTACTTGTTCATTGACATTACTCCATTCGAGATTTTTGCGATAAATAACGCATTTTATAATTATAAATCTTTCGGAGAGCAATGTCTATATACTTTTTAGTTGCAATGAAATATAATTATAGAAATTGTATTTCGTTGCAGTGCGAATATACTGAAAACGAGCAGTGGTCGTTTCGGCACCATAAATTGTTAAATACAAGTTTTGGGCGGTATTGTATTGTTTCGTTGCCGCTAATTCCTGTTGAAATATGTCAAATTATGTGGTATAATAAGTTAGGTAATAAAATATATTATATGTGGAGAATGATATTATGATAGAGAAGATTATAATTAAGAATTTTAAATCTATTCAAACGTTAACCATTAAATGTAATAATAAGTTTAATATAATTATCGGTGAAAATAATATTGGGAAAACAACAATATTTGAAGCTATTCATTTATGGAGAATATGTTATGAAGCGAATATTCAAAAAAGGGATAAGTGTCGTTTTTATTCTTCTCCTAATAATATTAATTTTTCAGATAATGAATTCTTAAGGGTATTTGAAGATAAAGATTTAATCAATAGTAGTTTATATAGAAACAATAAAGATATTGAAATTACCATATGTTTGGATTTTAGTAATACTACTTATGAACTTGGATTTAAAATTACCAAGGTAAAGGGATTGGATAATGCATATTTACATATTGATTATATTGATAAAAATCAGTTTTCAAATTTCTCAAGTGCAGTTAGGGCTACAAATTATAACTTAGCTACAGTTTTAGTTGTATGCGAATCAAGACCAATCGCAAATATCGTGGCTAAAGAGCCATATATGTATAAAGCACAAATAGCAGATAAATTATCTCGTGGAAAAGGACACGAAGTGTTAAGAAATAAGATTATTAAATCTGTTCAGACCAAAGATGCGATTGAATCTCATATAAGTAGTGTAATGGGTGTAGATTATAAGTTTACTGAAATAGATAGAGATAACAAAACCTACATAAGATTGATGGTAAATGGAACAAATATTTTATCTCAAGGAAGCGGTTTTTTACAGATTGCCGAGATTTTTTCTTCGCTTGAATATTCAGATTCAGCTATGAGTGTTGTTTTGATTGATGAGCCGGATTCCCATTTACATATGTCATTGCAAAAAAAATTGATAGACGAGTTAAGACGGATTGATAAAAGTCAAGTGTTTATAATTACTCATAACGAGAATTTTATTAATTATATCCCAGATGAAGAAATAATTTACATTGACGAGAATAGAAAGTCTAGTGGAACAGTAGAACATATTAAAAGAGGATATAAAAATTTAATATTGAAAGGTTTAAGTGGAAATATTGAACGAATCGAAGAATTAAGAAATGCTAGTCATATTGTATTATTTGAAGGTGATACAGATATTGCTTTTATACAAACATTGATAAGCAAGTATGTTGAGTTTTTAGATATTGAGATGCCTTGTGTATATATGGAAAAGTTATATGGTATAGATACTTTAAATGATAAATTGCTTTCGTATTCAAGAGCATATGTTGAATTAGTACCTGATGATGCAAAATGGATAATAATAAGAGATTCTGATTGCTTGCCAATAAATATGCAGTCGAAGTCTGCCAAAAAGAGCAAGGACTATATTACTGTTTCAAATAAAGAAATATTATTTCAAAAGGGATATGGTATAGAATCTACGTTTATAGCTGAAACTGAGAAACTTGGCAAATTATTGATAAGGTATTATGAGTTGTCTGAATCTGATTTAAATGCAGTTATTCAAATAATAACAAATTTAAGGACAGAATTTACTAATGAAGTTTTATGGGTTAAATCGGATTTGCATAAGAGTTTGGAAGCGCATTTCGATAGACAAAAAAAGAAGAGAACTGAATACAAAGATATAACTTATAATGATATGCTTGCATGTATCAATGAAAGTAATATCGAATATATTATGACTAAACCAATAACGAATCAGTTTTTAAATAAGGTTCATACAAAGTTGCAAGAAAGTTACACATTACCTAACGAACCATTGAATTGTTCTTCTATATGTGATTATTATTTGCATTCTATGAGAGATATGAATGATTTGTACGATTGTCATAAAGAGATTATTCAAAAAATAGTAAGATGAGTAAAAACAGCAGATATGCCCCCAAGCATACCTGCTGTTTCGTTTCTGTAAAGGTTGCATATATTTCCTCATTTTCTGCTATAATCCT
Organism: uncultured Clostridia bacterium; assembly: GCA_937891895.1. Lineage (GTDB taxonomy): Bacteria > Bacillota > Clostridia > Oscillospirales > Ruminococcaceae > RGIG8773. The sequence goes on along the minus strand of CALATN010000184.1, from coordinate 20,119 downwards.
GTTCAAACTAATTAACGAGTTCGGAAAAATAAACCCCATTAGAAATCTGATAATAAATGTTGACAATATCAGTGCACATCTTATAAAGCTGTTTGCAGTTCTCAAAGTAAGTTTTGAGAGCTGCATTTTTTCTCTTGTTAACAAGCTATTTCACTTCTCAATAGTATTGCATAGTCGGCTCTCCGTTAAGGGCGAAATTTGTTTCTATACTATAAGGAAATATAGTTTTTGTAGTATGGACTTCTCCGAATTTTCTCAAGTAAGAAAAAAACAATTAAATTCATAGTTTAACACTTTAAAGCGTTGACAATCTTCTTGAAAAGTGGTATACTATATATAAAGATAGTATTGCACATCTGCTGAAAAGGAGGTATAAATATGAAGGCAGTAATTTACGCTCGATATTCTTGTGATAACCAGCGAGAGGAAAGTATTGAAGGTCAGCTTCGTGAATGTAAGCAATTTGCAGACCGTATGGGTTTTATGCTTGTAGATAGTTACATAGACAGAGCGATGTCCGCAAAAACTGATAATCGCCCCGAGTTCCAAAGAATGATTAAGGAGAGCGAGAAAGGCTTGTTTGATGTAGTCATTGTCTGGAAGCTGGACAGATTTGCACGAAACAGATATGACTCAGCACATTACAAGGCTACGCTCCGACGGAACGGTGTAAAGGTCGTTTCTGCAACCGAGGTAATCTCGGAGGGTGCTGAGGGTATCATTCTTGAATCGGTGCTTGAGGGATATGCTGAATATTATTCGGCTGAGCTTTCCGAAAAAGTTATAAGGGGTATGACAGAAAATGCTTTGAAATGTCAATACAACGGAGGTAATGTTCCTGTTGGGTATTACATTGACGAAAAGAAACATTATCAGATTGATGAGCTTACTGCACCCTTTGTAAGAGAAGCGTTTCTGATGTATGTCAACGGAAATCCGATAAAAGATATAGTGGTTTATCTTAATGATAACGGTATCCTGTCATCCTGTAAGAAGCCAATGACCAAGACAACAGTAGCAGCAATTCTGCAAAACAGAAAATATATCGGCGAGTATCGTTATAGGGATGTACTAATTCCCGATGGAATACCGTCGATTATTTCAAAAGAGCTGTTTGCAATGGCACAGGATAGGGTTGCAAAGAATAGATACGCTCCAGCTACATATAAAGCAGACGATAAGTACCTGTTGACTACAAAGCTTATGTGCGGGGATTGCGGAAAATACCTTGTCGGCGAAAGTGGCACAGGTCGCAGGGGCAAGAAGTATTACTATTACAAATGCACAACGGCAAAGAAAAAAGAGGGTTGTAACCGAAAGCCATTCAAGAAAGAAAAGATTGAGGATATTGTTATCAGTCAGATTTTGCGAAGTGTATTTCGTAGTCATTCCTTGGAAGCCATCGTTGACCACGTTATGATGTGGCAAGAGAAAGAAAGGACTGCTCTCCCTCTGCTTCAGAGAGAATTAGCGGAGGTGGAAAAAAGTCTTGGAAACGTAATGAGTGCCATAGAACAGGGTATTATAACATCTACAACCAAAAATCGAATGAAAGAGCTTGAGGACTTAAAAACTGATATTAAGGTAAAGATTGCAAGAGAGGAAATACAAGCACAGGTCTTAACTAAGGAGCAAGCGACATTCTGGCTGCAAAGAATGGCAGATTTTGACCTTACTGATAATGATAATAAACAAAGAATTGTCGATACCTTTATAAACTCAATATATTTGTACGATGACAGACTGGTCATTAACTTTAATTGTCGTGAGAATCCGGAAACAATCCCTCTTGAATTAAGCGTGTTTGGTTCGGATTTTAACCTGCTGGGGGAGCCAAATCAAACCCGAATTCTTAAACGAATTCGGGTTTCTTTTTTGTATAGATAAAGCCTCGTAATTACGAGGCTTTTTGTTTTATGGACATATTAACGATTAAACAGCAGCCTTACCCTGTAGCGCAGTTTTCCTTTGTTAATAATATTACGAAGAAAAGCGTACGCAGTTTCAGCGTCAGCAATTTCCTGCTCGCATATTACAATGTGGGAATAAAGCATTTTTTCATAGTGGGAAATGAAAGCGACATATTCCCTGATATCATATTCCTGCACGGCACACAATCTTTTCGTGTATTCCGTCAGCGTTTCGCCAATTTGGATTTTGTATCCGATATGCTTCAGAAAACGGAAATTTTCCTGCGTAAGGTAACGGAATTTTTCATCATTGTTCATACTGCGGAATTTAATTTTCCAGTGGATACGGCTGTACATATACAACAACACAAGAAATACCACCGCACACAAGACAGGAATAATGAATATCCTTGCGTCAATCTGCCTGGATTTGGGCTTCTTTTCGTCAACTGTTATATCGGTTTCTTCAACTTCTGTGTCATCAATGTATTCCTCGTCGTAATAGGAGAAGCTTGCGTTGCCGCCAGATGTTACCCAGCTGCTTTCTGTGGAATAACTCGGAGTAGGCTCGAAGGCAATCCACCCCACATTGTCAAAATACACTTCAGGCCAAGCGTGTGCATGATTCTGATTTACAGTGACCTTGTAGGACGATTTCGACTGCACATAATATCCCTGCACGTATCTGCACGGCACACCCAACTCACGTGCCATAAGTACAAATGCTGTTGCATAGTGTATGCAGTAGCCTTTCTGCGACGTCAGCAGGAAATAATCAAGATAGCCGCGGCTGTCACAAACCGAATCAGGCAGAGCACCGTCAACTGTAGAATACTCCATTTCACGCAGATATGCTTCAAGATTTTTCATCAGCTCATATCTGCTTTGCGAGTCATTCTTTATTTCGTCAAGAATTTTTCCTACGTCTTCGGATACGCCGTATGAAACGGCATATCTGTCATAGATTTTATTGTGATAATTCTGATAATCACTGAAGGAATATCCGTTTTTGTCAATTGCCGCATCATTGAGCATATTCGTCCATTCCGCCTCGGTAACAGGCTGTGCGGTATTCAGCATATGTATGAATTCGGGGCTGTCCGAATTAAGTGCATAATGCGAGAGAGAATACTCATCGCCGCTGTTCATTCTGTGTCTTGCAATTATGCTGTTGCCCCTGTCAGTATAGGGCGGATTATCTTTTATAAAGGTTTCCAGCTTCATTTTGGCAGGCGCAAAAATAAATTTTGTGTTCGGCAGTTGATTTTCGTACCGCATATCTGTCTTGTCAATGTAGCTATGCCAGTTTTCAGCATCGTACTTATGAACAGCGCACAGCGTTTCAAGCGTGTCCATCATTCTGTCAGTAGTTTCTTTTTCCGTATCGAATACCCAGTGGTCACGGTCATATTCACCGCTTATACAGCCTACCAGCCTCAGGTTGGTTATTCTGGTGTTGTTGGACGTAACAACAAGCACTTCCTGGTCAACGTACTGAATATTGTCATAAAACTTGTGGCTGTCCGAAAAACTTATGTTGGCGTATTCTTCATCAGGGTGAGAAACAAACTCAACCAGCTTGCCGAAATACACGGAAGCCTTGTTGTATATATCCTTCACAAACTGCCAGTCATAAGGCGTGTCAGGTGCAGGAATGAGAAAGACCGTTACACACAACGCAAGAATAATCGGAGATATCCTCGTGACGTGCCCCTTAATGTCGGGGTAACCCTTCTTTTCCCATTTGCTTTGAATTTCCGCCGTCATGTATATGCACAGCAAAAACAGCATCAGTGTAAATGCAGCCTTGTCTGTTTCCCAGCTGTTGATAATTGCGACAATACATATTACCAAAAGGGATAACGCGGCGCATCGTCTTGCCCAAGGGATATTTTCCGTCAGTATTCCGATAACAACGGAAGCCACGGTTATGCAGACATTCCAGCCAAGCCAGCTGTATTCCGTTATAACCAGCTGACGGAACGGTTCGCCCGCCGCGATAAACAGCCCCACAGCAAAAGCCGCAGTTACACCAAGCAGACGTATTCTGTTCTTCCTGCTTATGTGACGGAGAACAATTATCAGCAGGCATACAAAAAGATTTACTGCGTATCCGATAATATTGTCCTGCGGCATACCCGTGTATCTGCTGAAAAACATAACCATAAGCAGGGACAGCGGCATAATGTTTATAATATCGTATAATATCTTCATTATCCCATATCCTCCGCCATTTCGTCATAAGGTGAAATGCTTATCAGCCTTGAGCGTGTAAAGCCTGTCAGGTCGGGGGTATCCTGTTCATCATCAGTTACGAGGAAAATTACCGTGGAAAGTCCGCTTCGTTCAAAAAGTGTCAGCAGCTTTTCAGCCGCGCTGTCCCATGACGAAAGAACAAGGAAAATCATTGAGCTGTTGAAAATGTCCGTGCGTCGGGTGATTGCGTCATACAACGCTTCGTGAGAATTGCCGTTTCCGAAAGAAACCGACGAAAGCGCCTCGTAGAATTCCTCAAACCGTGCCGCATCACCGATGGAGGAACGCACAATTTCCTGCTGATAATGATATTCTGTCGAAAGAATATTTTGTCGGCTGAAATAGTACGCAACAGCAAGGGTTATTTCAAGCATTCTGTTTTCTGCGGGTATGTATACGGAACGGTTATTGCTTATCCTTGCCGTGTCCATAATGATTGCAATATCCTGATTTGCCGTTCCCGTCTGTGTCCTTGTCATAAGGGTACCTGTCCTTGCAGACTGACTCCAGTTGATAAGTCTGCGGTCATCACCCGAAACGTATTCACGGCTTAAAACATCAAGCTCGGTTCTGTTGTGCTCCGAAGCCCTGACTGCGTCTGCAAGTTCAATTCCGCCGATACGGTCAAGCTTCAGCAGCTGCGGCTTCACAACCGCCTGCACACGCTGCCTTGCCTTGTAGGTTATCCTGAAAAGGCGGAAATAATCCTGCATTTCAATTTCCTTGATACCAACATCATATTCGCCCCTGTAGCGGCAGATGAGATTGGTTTCCTTTTCAATCCTCGTCTTTGGCTGCAATTCATATTCAGGCTCGTCATCAAGCGTTGTTATCCTTGAAAAAGAAGAAAAGAATTTTACACGTATTCCCGCAAACACCAGAGGGCACTCGTTTACAAGAGAAAAGCGATAGCGCACAGGCTCGTTCACCGTTACATATCGTCGTTCTATATTCTGATAGATGTGGAAAAGGATATACACGGCAAACAGATATAACAATGAGAAGATTGGTATAAGAGTCAGCACAGCGAAAAGCCCGTAGCTGACCGCCCCGCCCCTGAAGCTTATTCCTACCAGTGATAATATCCACATACAAAACCATATTATTCTGTTTCTTTTCATAAAGTCCCCGTTTCCTGCAATTACTGAGATGTTGTTTCGGTCAATTAAAGAGGAATTCTTGTCTTTTGGAGCAGCTGCCTTATAATATCATTCTTGTTTTCCTTTGCAATTCTTGCCTCGGATGTAAGGTTAAGACGGTGACAAAGCACATAGGGAGCAACAGCCTTTATGTCATCGGGCTTGACGTAATCCCTTCCGTCGATAAACGCCTTTGCCTGAGCTGCTTTGATAAGCGTGAGAACAGCTCTCGGGCTTGCCCCGAGTACAAACCTGCTTTCGCTTCTTGTCATAGCCACAATAGCCTGAGCATAGCGTATCAGCTCATCCTTTATTGTCACACGGGCAACCTTTTCCCGTATGTCCAGTATATCCTGAGCCGTTACAACACTCTGAATGGTATCAGCAAGCTTGCCCGAAAGCATATTCTGTGCCATTCTGAATTCTTCCTCCTCATCGGGATAGCCAAGTGTAAGCTGCATCATAAATCTGTCAATCTGTGCCTCGGGAAGCTGGTATGTACCGATAAATTCCGTTGGATTCTGTGTGGCAATTACCATAAAAGGCTCAGGAAGCTTATGCTTGACACCGTTGACGGTTGTCTGCCCCTCAGCCATTGCCTCAAGAAGTGCCGCCTGTGTTTTTGGTGAGGTACGATTTATTTCGTCAGCAAGCACAATCTGATGCATTATTGCACCCTCGCGGTATTCAAACTCGCCTGTCTTCATATTGAATATCTCCGTGCCCATAACATCGGTGGGGAGGGTATCTGGGGTAAACTGTATTCTTCCGAAATCGCAGTCAACGGATTTTGCAAGGGCGGTAGCAAGCGTTGTCTTGCCCACTCCCGGTACGCCTTCGAGAAGTATGTGTCCGCCTGCAAAAAGGCAGATCATCACATTTTCAATCAGCTCTTCCTTTCCGACAAAATATTCAGCTATGTGTTTTTTCAGCTTGTTTATCATCTGAATGTACTCCTTTTTTAAAATGTCAGTTAATGTCAGCGCCATTTCATTCAATTATAACACAATTGGTTATAAATTACAATATGGTAATATCAGTGACAATCATATTGTGAGCTGTTTTATGGAGGATAAACAGGTTTTTATGTACGGAATTGTATTGAATAAAAAATACGGTATCATCTTAATTGATGATACCGTATTTCTATTTAGCAATCAAATCAAAAAACCAGTAGCCGGTTTCAATCAAACCGGTATCAGCTCTTGATATTATGTGCATAAAGATTGCAAATGTTGCAATTGCAAAAATCATAGCAATAATTGAGAGAACTATTCCGATTTTAGTGCGGTGTGTATCTTTCTTTTTAGCACAGATTATAAGTGCTATAATCGCTGCAATTACACCTTCCACAACAAAAACAAAGAATTCAAGCAGGACAGCAACAACAGCTATGATTATTGAAGGTATGTGAAATTTCTTTTCCGTCATATTTTAACCCCTTTCCCAAAGCACATACATCTGGTCGTATGTATCGTCATAGTAATAAATCGTTTCGATATTCGGCTTGTCATTTTTGTTGAACAGGAATTCCTGCTCCTCAATTCCGCTCATAACAACGCTCTTGTTTCCTATTGCAGTTGAGCCTCTGACCTTGAGTGTATAGCACTGGGCAACAATGTTATTCTTGTCAAAGTCATTGTCAAAAAGTGTATTGCCGTTTGCGTCAATCATATTCGGGAACATATGCCACGCTTCACAAGCATCGTCACGTCTGATAAACCACAGGTCGCCGTTTTCGTCTTCCTTGACAGCAATATTATTGGCAAGATTGCTGTTGTGGTAGTCCATAGTGTAGTCAACGGAAAAAAGAAAGAAATTCAGCGCAAAAAGTACAATCATCACAACAACAGCTATCGAAGCACCGATAACAATTTTTTCAATTCTTATCCTTTTCTTGATACGCTTCATAACAGCAATATCTTCCGCAGGGTTTACGTTTATGGGACGTCCCATTTTTTCAAGCTGTGTGCGGCATTTTTCGCATCCCGAAATATGTTCCGCAACAGCCGCCTTGCTTTCCTCGCTGCATACATTGTCAGCGTAAAGAGGAAGCAGGTCATTTATAAGTTCGCAAGTATTCATATAAGACCACGCTTCGACAGAAGCGTGTGTCCTCCTTTCTAAAAGATGTTTTGTGGTTTTTCGTTAGAAAATTTCGGCAGTTCAACTTGTTGAACTTTTAGTCCGAAAAACAAAACTCGGATTTGAAAAATTTATTTTTCAAATTTTTTTCTCCAGTTCGTCAATGATTTTTACTTTTGCACGATGAAACGTTACTCTCGCCCAGCTTTCAGTCTTGCCGAAAATATCAGCAATCTGTTTAAAGGAAAGCTCGCTGAAAATACGCAGGGAAAATACCTCTTTGTAAGGCTCCTCCATTGTGTGCAGGATGCGGTGGATTTCAAGCGCCTGTGAAGCGTCAGAAAATTTTTCTTCAAAGCTGACCTGTGTGTCAGGAATGTCAGCGGGGATTTCCCCATCAGTAAAGCGGTTTTGCTTCTTGCAATGGTTGTAGAAAAGATTTTTTGCAATCTGACAAAGCCAGCTTTTTACGCTGCAATCTCCCTTGAAGCTGTCAAGGGACTTCATCGCCTTGAAAAAGGTGTCCTGTGTGATTTCCTGCGCAATCTCATCGTCACGGGAAACTGATTTTATATAAAGGTAAACATCGTGAAAATATGTATTGTAGAGCTCTTCAATAGTGTTCATTATAAATTTTCCCGATAGGGAAAATCACTCCTTTCTGATGTTTTGTGTTTTTGCATGCAAAATTTCGGCAGTTCAACTTGTTGAACTTTTAGTCCGAAAAACAAAACTCAGGTCTGAAAATTTATTTTCAGATTACCCCCTTCGTCTATTAGACAACGCAGTTTCAGTTTCGTTACAAACTTTTTGGAAAAATTTTTATAGGAATATTTTACTTTATATTTGGGGGATAGTCAAGGGCGGGGTGGAGTTAGCTTGAATAATACTTTGTGGTGTGTTATAATGTATAGTAAACATATTCAGGTTATTGTTGAATAATATGGAAAATAGCTATTGAACGGAGAATTATATGACAAACGACAGATTAAAGCAAATTCGAGAAAGCGAAAAGCAATCTCATATTGAGATGTACTCAAACAGCGAATTATACAAAGAGGGCAGTTGGTTAAGGAAGCCTATAAAAACTATTTTAGATATTATTCCTCTTTTTTCTGATATCACTGAATTAAACGTATTGGATTTAGGATGTGGGGTAGGAAGAAACTGCATTGCCATTGCACAAAACTTCAAAAATATTCAGTGTAAAATTGATTGTGTGGATATATTGGATTTGGCTATTGATAAGCTTTATGATAATGCCAAAGAACTCGGTGTTGCTTCAAGCATCAACGGAATAGTTGAACCAATTGAAAATTATCCTATTAAAGAAAACAAGTATGATTTAATCATAGCGGTTTCAGCGTTAGAACATATAGATTCTGAACAATCTTTTTTTAATAAGTTATCAGAAATAAAAAATGGTATCCGTAGCAACGGAATTGTATGCCTTGTGATAAACTCTGATGTTAAAGAAACAGAAAAAACAACAGGTAAAGAAATTCCTGCACAATTTGAAGTAAACATATCAACAGAAAAAATACAATCTGTTCTTAAAGAAATATTTTCAGATTTTAAAACAATCAAGACTTCTGTTTCAGAACAGCAGTATGATATACCTCGTGGTAATATAATCAGTAATCTTAAAACAACGGTTATTACCTTTGTGGCAAGGAAAAAATAACAATCTTTTTTAAACACAAAAAAGCCGTACCAAAAAGGTACGGCTTGATTTTGTAATGCAAATCAAACTTACTTGAGTTCGATTGTAGCGCCAGCAGCTTCGAGCTTAGCCTTGAGGTCATCAGCGTCAGCCTTGGAAGCGCCTTCCTTAATTGTCTTAGGAGCTGCTTCAACGAGTTCCTTAGCTTCCTTAAGGGAAAGACCGCAAACGTCCTTAACAGCCTTGATAACGTCCATCTTCTTGTCACCGAAGGAAGCAAGAACAACGTCAAATTCTGTCTTTTCAGCTGCACCAGCAGCAGCGCCAGCAGCAGGAGCTGCAGCAGCAACAACAGCGGATACACCGTACTTTTCCTGGATACCTTCAACGAGTTCGGAAAGTTCGAGGATGGAAAGAGCGTCAATTAAATCAAGAATATTAGTAATTTTCTCAGATGCCATGATAATAATCTCCTTTTAAATTTTATTTTGCGCTATGCGCAGTTTAGTTTCTGTGGCATAATGGCTATGCCGTTTTTGATTGCGAAATTGCAATTATGCAGCTTCTTCTTCGTTCTTCTTGTCCACGAGAGCCTGAAGTGTAGCAGCGAGGTTCTGCATTGGAGCCTGGAGAGAACCGAGGAGCTGTGCGAGAAGAGTTTCTCTGGAAGGAATCTTGGAAAGAGCAGTAACACCCTTTTCGTCGTAGATTTCTTCACCGATGAAGCCAGCCTTAAGGTTGAACTTGTCCTTAGCTTCTTCAGCAAACTTACCGAGGATACGAGCAGGAGCAGTTTCGTCGCCGTCTGTGAGAGCGATAGCGGAAGTACCCTTGAGAACCTCTGTAAGACCTTCAAGACCTGCATTCTTAGCAGCGAAACGGAGCATAGAGTTCTTCTCTACGAAGTAGTTTACGCCTGCTTCACGGAGTTCCTTACGGAGCTTAGTGTCTTCTTCAACAGTGATACCCTTGTAGTCAACGATAACACCTGCTGTTGCATTCTTGAGCATTTCGGTAAGAGCTTCAACTCTTGCCTGCTTGGATTCGAGAATCTTTGCGCTTGGCATTAAAATTTCACCTCCGATAATTCAATAAACAAAACTATTCATTTTGCTTTTTGCTAACGGATTCAAAAAAAGAAAACCTTCTCCAGATAGGAAAAGGTCGGAAGTATACATATAATACTTACCATCTTTTCCTCGGCAGGACTTACGATTTTTCAATCACCTGCTGTCTTTAGAATACGATAGCTTGTTGTAACACAACTTCTGTATTATACCACACAAAATACGGCTTGTCAAGCTTTTTTGCAACTTTTTTATTTTTGGTTGGAATTTATACATTCCAGAATAGGCTCAATATATTTTTTGTCGGAAATGTCGTAAGAAGATGAAATCATCTTTATCATTATCTCGTCCTTTTCCGTCTTGTTTTTCTGTGCCTTCAGTGCCTTGATGAACATTTTCATCGCCATTCTGGACGGCGCAGACATCTTGTCGTAATTAAATCCGCCGGGGCAGTAGAAAATATCAACCTTTTTCAGTTCGTCTTCTGTGAAGTTCTTTTTCAGTGTCGGTTCAATTTCGGGATTTTCAAGGGGACTCCCGCCCACGCAGAAAGCAATCAGCTTTTTACCGGACCACTTCGGCATATTTTTCTTGAACCAGTTAAGCTTGCTTATTCCGCCTGCCATAGCCCAGCCGCCGAAAATAATCACATCATATTCGTCAGTGTTTTTCTTTTTAGCCTCAGACAATTCAAGACAGTCACCATTTGCCGCCTCAGCAATCCATTCGGCGTAACGTTTTGTGAAGCCTGTCTGGGAATTATAAATAACGAGAGTTTTCATATTTTACCGCCCCTTTTTCTTGCTGTAATTATACTATACATCATATAATATAATTTGTCAAGGGGTATTTGGGATTATTTTGATAAGTGCAGTTTTACAGCTTTTTTATCCTCACGTAGTATTTGGCTTCATCCTCGTGATGAATATATCCGCCGTTTTTCAGCATAACACGCAGGGAAGCAGGATTGCTCTTGTTCACACGCAGATAAATCTCATCTTCGGGAACAATTTTTTTCGCTTCAAGCAGGCACAGCTGCAAGCCTTCGGTTGCGTAACCTTTACCCCTGAAATCATTGCCGATAAAGTAACCGATATGTCCTGCACCTTCAATCAGTGACTCGCAAAGATAATGCCTGATACGGAACTGTCCCACGATTTTATCATCATCCCACAGGAAGAAAAATGTTTCGGGGACGTATCCTTCGGGGAGATTTTCACCATTTGAATAGTCAATCAGTGTTTTCAATGCCGTCTGTTCAAAATCATCACGGGAAACGCCGTGCCATTCATTTATAAATCCGTTTTCGTCCTCGGGTATATCTCGGACAAAAAGATATTCCTTTTCAACATCGTCAAAATTAGCTTTCTTTAAATACAGCATTGTCAATCCTCATCATTGTATTGTGTCATCTTGATGTTTTTCTTGAAGTTCCTGCGCACCTTTCTGTACTTGAACTTGTCACGGATTTTGCGGAAGAAATCTCCGCCGAAGAACAGGATTACATTAAGCAGAGAAATTGCGATAGCAATTTTACCCGACCAGCCGACAAGAATAAAGCTGCGGATAATCATTGCTGCATAAACCAGTCCCAGCCATTTCATTTTTACAGGAAGAATGTAGAATAGTCTCAGTTCCATATTCGGTGCAACTATTGCCATTGCAAGGAACAGCGAAAGGTTAATGAACTGTGCTGTTGCAAAGCCCGTGAAAAAGCCGCCGATTATTGAGAAAATTACTCCCGAAAAGTAGAATACATTGAACCTGAATGTTCCCCAGTAGCCTTCAAGATTTGAGCCGATGTGCCAATAAAGAAACAGCCAGAACAGCATACTTATCGGGTCGCCCGCTTCAGGCAGGAATACAAACGAAACAATTCGCCACACCTGTCCACTCAAAATTGCATTTCGGTCAAAAACGAAATATTGAAGCAGCGGAAGCGTAGGAAAAATATACCAGAATGCAAACACGATAGCCGTGCCGATAACTATATAAAGCATAAGGTTTGATATGCAGAATTTGCCGAATTTGCGTTCAAGCTTGTTTAAAAAGTTCAAGAAATTATCTCCTTTCGAATTTGGAAAAATGAGTATATCAAGTATTATATCACCAAAAAATAAAAAAAACAATATGCTATTGCAAATGTTCATAAAATAGGGTATAATAAATAGGTATAAATTTTAATCGGAGGAAAAATAAATGAGAATTACAGAAGATATGATCATCGGCGACATCCTCGACCTTGATCCAGATACTGCACCTTACTTCCTTGAAATGGGTATGCACTGCCTCGGCTGTCCTTCCGCAAGAGGCGAAAGCCTTGCAGACGCTTGTGCTGTTCACGGTGTAAGCGCAGCTGAAATGGTTGCAAAGCTCAACAAGCATTTCGACAACAAGTAAGAGCGTGCGCCGAATATGTCAGGTCAGCCTTTCATACTCGGCGCTTAAAATTTACATACCAAAAGGCGGCTTACTATGCTGGATAAAAGATTGAAATTATGTGCGGAGTTCGTCAAGGGCGACCGCATTTGCGATATAGGCACCGACCACGCTTACCTTGTTGCTGAATTGCTTTCACAGGGTAAATGCAGTACGGCGGTTGCCGCAGATATAAACGAGGGACCCCTTGCGGCGGCGAGGGCAACTCTCGAAAAGGCTGGTGTGCTTGACAGGGCAGACGTTATTCTTTCGGACGGCCTGAAAAACGTGCCCGAAAGTAACATAACCGACATTGTTATTGCAGGAATGGGCGGTGAGCTTATTTCCCGTATTCTTGAAGCCTGCGATTGGCTTGAGGGTAAAAATCTCATTCTGCAGCCTATGACTCAGGCGCCATACCTTGTAAAGTGGCTTTACAGCAACGGCTTTGAAATAGCTGATCAGCGTGCCGTAATCGACGGACGTTTTTGTTACACGGTTATAAATGCCGTGAAAACCAATGCCGCACCGATAAGCGTTACACCGCTTTTCGAGCAGGTGGGAAAGCTTGATTTTTCGGACGAAGCGGCTGTTGCGTATGCAGAAAAGCAGGCTGAAAGGTTGTACGCTTCGGGACGTTCATTGCGTGATGCGGGACGTTCGGCAGAGGCTGTGAAAAACATAGGTCTTGCGGCGGAAATTATTTTGGCAAGCGGAGGTAAACCAATGTATAATGTTAAAGATATATATGCGATGATGGACGAAATTGCGCCTATGAAAAATCTTCACAAGGGCGATAATTCGGGGCTTATTGTTGGTAATCCCGATGCAGAGGTAAAGAAGGTGCTGTTTGCGCTGGATATTACCAGCGATGTTGTCCGTGAGGCAATCGAAATCGGTGCAGACGTTATCGTTGCACATCACCCCGTAATATTCCACCCGCTCTATGCGCTTAATGACGTCAATACCGCTTGTCTTGCGTTCAAGAACAACATAGCTTGTATTTGTTTCCATTCACCTCTTGATATGGCAGACGGCGGCATAAACGATATTATTTTTGATATGCTTAACCCGACATTGAAGCTGAAAAAGCTTGAAACACTTGAACCAATCCATCCCGACGGCAGAGGCTATGGCTTTACCTGCTCGGTTGGCGAGGAAATACTTCCCGAAGATTTGGGCAAGCTTCTCAAGGATATTTTTGGCTGTACGGTTGTGCGTTATACAAACAGCGGAAAGAAAATCTCAAAGCTTGCGTTCTGTTCAGGTGGTGCAGGGGGCAATCTGCCTCTTGCAATTGCTCAGGGAGCTGACGCTTACATCACGGGCGACGTGAAGCACGACCAGTGGATTACCGCAAGAAACAACGGCATTGCACTTTACGACTGCGGACACTTCCACACAGAGGATATTGCTATCCCGTATCTTATCAGCCGTTTCAAGGCGGCTTTTGCAGGTCTTGAGCTTATTCAGGCAAAGGCTGATACTGACCCTGTGGATTATATTCTGTAAGAAGTTAAGTTTGAAAATGAATTTTCAAACTGTGAGTTTTGTGCTTTTGAAACTGCCGTTTCAAATTTTGCAAGCAAAACCACACAAAACATCACTTGAAAAGGAGGACACACGCTTTGTTAAAGCGTGGTCGATTTAAAATGCTTATTTGCCCTAAATGTAAGGAAAAACTTAATACAGAGGGGCGTACATATACCTGCGTAAACCAACATTGTTACGATACGGCAAAAAGCGGTTACGTAAACCTGCTTCTTGCCAATCAGATGAACTCGGCACTGCCTGGGGACAACAAGCTTATGGTGCAGGCGAGAAAGGCTTTCCTCGACAAGGGTTACTATGCACCCCTTGCTGAGGCGCTGTGCAGGGCGGTTTCGGAGTACGCTTCAAAGGGATGTAAAATCCTTGACGCAGGCTGCGGTGAGGGTTACTACACCGAAAAAATTTCAGCCGCTTGTCCCGATGCGGAAATCGTTGGAATTGACATTTCCAAGAATGCGGCAGACTATGCGGCAAGACGCACAAAAGCTGTTAAGTTTGCGGTGGGAAGTGTGTTTCATCTTCCTGTTGCGGACGGAAGCTGTGACGTGCTGACAACGCTTTTTGCGCCGTACTGCGGCGAGGAATTTCAGCGTGTGCTGAAGGATAACGGGATAATGGTTATGGTTATCCCCGCCGAAAGGCATCTTTGGCAATTGAAGTGTGCGGTTTATGATGAGCCTTACCTCAATGAAGTAAAGGACTTTGCTCTTGACGGATTTGAATTGCTGAAACGTGAAACGGTTACGGGTGAGATTGATTTGCCCTGTAACGAGGACATTACAGCACTGTTCTCTATGACGCCGTATTACTACAAAACAAGTGCCGAGGGACAGCAGAGATTATCGGAAATTGACACTCTGACTACGGAAATCGGGTTTGAGGTGTTGGTATATAAAAAGAATTATTTTTAGAATCGTGTTGTTAGAAATTAGTTGGACAAGTGAAAAATAAAGGTGGTGTTAAATATGAAGCATATACGGGCAGGCGCATTGGCGCTTAAGTTGCTGGGCGTGATATTGGTTATTTTTGGTGGAATTGATATAGTCAGATGCATATTAGGAATGTTTGCAGACAACAACAGTATAGCTTATTTGTCTTCACTTATGAGTAGTGGATTTTTGCTTCTGATAGGTATTGCAATGATGATTGCGGCAAGCGTTATTAAGAAAAAATTTATCAAGTGATAAATTAACAAGGCTATCTTGCAACTGATTTGCTATGTATATTTATTTTACGTGACTCCGAATTTTATAATTACGGGAACACTTTTCGAAAACAAATTAAAAAATTTTGATGGGGGAAACTATTATGTCACTTTTGGATTTTTTCAAGAATATGTTCAGAGATGAGGAAAAGGAAGCACAGGCAGAGGAACTGCTCAAGGCAAGAGCAACCGACTTTTATGCTGAGGCTGACCGTCGTCTGAAGGATAAGACCGTTATCCGCACAAGTAAGATTCACGACCTTGACCCGTTGGAAATCCTCGACAAGATGAATCTGTTCCTTGACCTGAAGAATGACTTCGTTC
Organism: uncultured Clostridia bacterium; assembly: GCA_937891895.1. Taxonomy (GTDB): domain Bacteria; phylum Bacillota; class Clostridia; order Oscillospirales; family Ruminococcaceae; genus RGIG8773. The sequence continues at coordinate 4,502 of CALATN010000184.1, read as the reverse complement.
TCAGAAGAAAGCTGAAGAAGCTTTTCCTTGGATTTGTTGACGAAATGAGCGACTTCGAAACATACGAGGGCGGACGTGAAATCGAGGGTTACGATTACGAGGAGGTTGATGACGTGGAAATGGAAATCTACGTTAAGATTTCCCGTGCATCTGACCGTGACCCGTTTGTGGTAATTGTTGCAATCAGCGAGTTTGACGAATAAGCTGTGTTGCTGACGAATGGAGGACATATATGGATTACATAAAGAAATCATTCAGAAAGATATTTCTGCCGATACTGATTTTCTGTGCGGCATTTGCGGCTTTTGATTGGCTGACCGGATGGCTGATGTCGCTTGTGTATTGGCATTTTGTCGATGAACAGATATTGCTCAAGGCAAATATTCTTGAGTACCTGTCAATGCTGGAAAATGCGAATAATTGGCTTACGGTATTGATGTCGCTGATTGGCTCGCTGATATTTGCTCCGAGTACGATGGGGCTTTACTGCTTTTGCTTTGCACGTTTGCGCGGGGAAACACCGAAAATCAGGTCGCTGTTTGATTTTTATACAAGCCCAAAAAGATTCTTCGGCTCGTTTGTTGCAAAAAATCTCGTTGCGGCGGCAGTTGCGGTTGCAGCAGTTATTATAACTCTGACATTTGGTTTGTTTTTCACCTTTGCGGCAGAAGACAGCGGCTCGGCTGTTGCTGTAGTTGGTGCAACAATGGTCGTAGGAGCAATTTCTGCGATTGCCGCGATAGTTATAATCCTTTTCTTTTTCTTCACGGAGTATGGCTATGCGCTTTTCCCTGAGGACGGAGTAATCAATGCAGTTAGAAATTCTTTCGCAATGGTAAAGCGTTACTGGCTGAAAATAGCGGGTATAATGCTTTTGAGCGGTGCAGTAAATTATGTATTTTCAGCATTGTTCCACCGACTTCCGTTTTTTGATATGCTGTCCTTTATTCCGACTTCCGTTACAACCTGGGTTGGAGTAATCTTTGTGCACTATGTTCTTTCGAGCGACAAGCCGAAGGCTGAAAGCAATCAGGCTGATGAAGAAACGGACGAGGATTTGGTTGTAAAGCCTTATGATTTCTTTATTGAGGCAGACACACGCTTTACCGACAGCAAGACCTTTGAAGCGGAGGCAATCCGTGAGGTTGATATTCTTGCGGTGCTTGACGAAATGAACCTTGCCGACGAGGTAAAAACAAACTGGGGTGTAAAGCGTAAGCTTAAAAGACTTTTTGACGACCTTGCTTTCGAGGTTGGCGAGTATGTGACCTACGAGGGCGGACGTGAAATTTCGGGCACGGAAATAGAGGAGCTTGACGAGCGTGAGCTGGAAATTTCCGTGGAGATTTCACGTGGCTCGGACAGTGAGCCGTTTACGGCGGTTGTTTCTATCAGTGAGGTTGAGGAGTAAGGTGATATTATGAAGCTGAAAAGAATCCTTGTTACCGTATTTCTCGGAACATTAATGTTTCTGAACTGCTTTGTTTCTGCTGAAAAGGACTCGGAAACACTTTATGCGGAAATGCCTGATATCGTTTTTGTCAAATTTTACTGGGACTATAATGATGTAATTACAGGTGAGTATATTGGTAAAAACGGTCAGGTAATCAGCTTTGAATTTGCCGATATGGAACTTGAGCCTGAAATTGAAAACAGAGCATCAACGCTTGAAGAAATAAAGAATATAGGGCAATATTCAAATGCAATTGATATTCAAAAGATAAATGAGTTGATTTTTGCTCACTATAAAAATGATAATAAAAAAATTGTAAAAAATGTTTCTGACAGGGATATGTCAGAGTATTACAGCGAGTTGTTAAGGGTAAATGAAAAATTCGGAATGGATACAGATGGATACACTGTAACAAACGATTTGCAGGGTTTGTCATGTATGTATGGAATAAGAAATTCAGATGAAATTATCTTTATAAGAGAATACGGAAAATATTATCTTACAACAGCTGAAAAGCATACCGACAATTTGTTTCGGAGCTTTCATACTGTTTTTTCGCAGATGGAGCCAATGATAAATGGTTGGTAATTAATCGGAGGTCACTATGGCACTTGACGGAGCATTTCTCCACATTGTAAAAAAAGAACTCGGTCACCTTATCGGCGGCAGAGTTGATAAAATAAGTCAGCCCTCCCGTGAGGAAGTGGTTATCGCTTTCCGTACTCACGGCGGCAACTGCAAGCTTCTGATTTCGGCTTCGGCAGGGTCAGCGAGGGTGCATATCACTAAGAAAACTATTGAAAACCCGAAGGTGCCGCCGATGTTTTGTATGCTTCTGCGTAAGCATCTGGGCAACGGCAGGCTTCTTGATATCCGTCAGGACGGTCTTGAACGTATCCTCTATTTCGATTTTGAGGCAATGAACGAGCTTGGCGATATGGTAAAGGTTACCCTTGCAGTTGAAATTATGGGACGCTGTTCGAACCTTGTCATTATCAACGCTGACGGCAAGATTATCGACAGCATCAAACGTGTTGACGCAGAAATGTCCCGCGAGAGAATGGTGCTCCCCGGTATGACCTACACCTATCCTCCCCGTGACAACCGTCTTGATTTCCGCAATTGTACAGCTGAGGATATTGTCAATGCGGCGGAGCAACTGCCTGATAGCGATCTCTCAAAGGCGCTTATCAAGATTTTTGAGGGACTTTCTCCCGTTGTTGCAAGAGAATGGGTTTACTACGCAGCGCAGGGCAACGACGCTGTGAAAAGTGAGTTGCAGGGCGAATTGCTGGAAAGACTTGCTTTTGTTATCAATCAGACAGCGAGGGAGTGCGATGAAAACCGCTGCACTTTTACAGTTGTCAAGGACAAGGAAGGCTTGCTGAAGGATTTTTCCTTTATTCCGATAAATCAGTATGTTGGTCTTATGGACACGAAGGAGCTTGACTCCGCGTGTGATTTGCTGGACTACTTCTACAGCGAGCGTGACAGCATTTCACGAATGAAACAGCGTTCACAGGATTTGTACAAGCTTCTGCTCAACGCTACTGACAGAATTTCCCGCCGACTTGCAAATCAGCGTATTGAGCTTAAAGAATCAGAAAACCGTGAGGAATTCAAGCTGAAGGGTGATCTGATTTCCGCTAATCTGTACCGTGTCGAAAAGGGTATGTCAAGCGTCAGGGTGGAAAATTTCTACGATGAAGCTTGTCCCGAAATTGAAATAAAGCTTGACCCAAGACTTACTCCGTCGCAGAATATGCAGCACTATTATGCGGAATACCGCAAGGCTGATACGGCGGAGAAAATCCTCACCGAGCAGATTGCAAAGGGCGAGGAGGAGCTTGCTTATATCGACAGTGTTTTCGATGCACTGACCCGTACAAACGGCGAGGATGAGGTCAACGAGCTTCGTATGGAGCTTGCGGAGCAGGGATATATCCGTGCCGCAAAGCTGAAGGGTAAGCCACCAAAGTCCCATCCGCCGCTTGAATTCAAGTCCCATGAGGGATTTACAATTCTTGTGGGAAGAAACAACAAGCAGAATGATATGCTGACTACGAAGCTTGCTGAAAAAAGCGATATATGGCTTCACACAAAGAATATCACAGGTTCTCACGTTATAATCCGTGCAGGCGGTCAGGAAGTTCCTGACGATACAATTGTCTATGCGGCAAGGCTTGCGGCATTCCACAGTAAGGCGAAAAATTCTTCGCAGGTGCCTGTGGATTACGTTCCTGTAAAGTTCGTGAAGAAGCCGTCAGGCTCAAAGCCCGGTATGGTTATCTTCACTAACAACCGTACGCTTTACGTTACCCCTTTAAATCCGAATGAGGAATAAATAACTGTTGACAAATACCCCCGTGGAGTATATAATGTAAGTATACCCCACGGGGGTATTGGAGGTTTATATGGGAAAAGAATGTTGCGAATGTAAAAAGAAACAGCGCTCTGAAGAAGAATACAAGGCGCTGATAAATCGTCTGAACCGAATTGAGGGGCAGGTCAGGGGCATAAAGAAAATGGTTGAAACTGACACTTACTGCACAGATATTCTTGTGCAGGTGAGTGCAGTAAATGCGGCGCTGAACGCGTTTAACCGCGAATTGCTGGCAAACCATATACGCAGCTGTGTTGCTGACGATATAAAAAGCGGCAAGGACGAAACGATAGATGAGCTTGTTGCAACGCTGCAAAAGCTTAACCGCGAGCTGGGATTGACGATAATCCTTTCGGAGCATAGGCTTGAGGAGGTATTCCTCGCCTTCCTGTGGAGTATGTATAGGCTGGAAAGAGTCCTTTCCGTATTTCGCATAGTGTCCGGATGTCACATAAAGGTCCTTGTTTCCGATATGCGGAGTGATTACAGGGAGGTAGCCATACGACTTCTGGAGCTTCTTGAGGAAGTTCTCAAGGCGCTCACGGAGGGCAGCACCCTTAGGGAGCCACAAAGGAAGTCCCTGTCCGACTCTCTGTGAGAAAGTGAAGAGTTCCATCTCCTTTCCGATCTTTCTGTGGTCACGCTTCTTGGCCTCCTCCATCATCT